>JBIIGW010000090.1:0-4087 GCA_044236295.1 Candidatus Planktophila sp. | reverse complement strand
GCCGCATCTAGTTTTTTCTTGGCGCCATCTAGCCACTCTTGGCAGATCTTGGCCAACTCTTCGCCTCGCTCCCAAAGTTTGAGCGACTCTTCTAAAGTTGCACTTCCTGCTTCAAGTAATTCAACAACTTCAGCAAGTTCATCTCTAGCAGCTTCATATGAAATCTTCTTGGCCTCACTCATGGGATAAATCTACTCTCTCTTCGCCATCAACGTTAAAAATGCTCATGTGCTAATGCTTACTTATCGGGCCCATTAGCGGTGGCTGCAGCCTCTCCTTTTGCTAAGCGCATCCGTAATTGCTCGCCTGCCTTCAATCGTTTCGGATCGGTAAGAATTTCTCCATTACTTAATTGAACGACTGAATACCCACGATCTAATGTGGCTTGCGGGGAGAGTGCGCGAACACGGGCCTTGATCTGCTTGAGCTCTTCTTTGGCTAACTTAAGCCTGGCAGCAAAAGATCGATGAGACCTATCTTTTAAAGCCATGATCACTTCTGCTCGGCTTGAAATCAAAACGAATGGATCTTTCATCACCGGGCGTTCCATCAAATTTGTAATTCGCGTGCTCTCAAGATCAATCAAATTAACTAAACGACGACGACCACGATCCTTAAGGGCTGTGATCATTGCTATTTCTTCTGCAATATCTGGAACCACTCTCTTGGCAGCATCTGTCGGAGTTGATGCTCGATAGTCAGCAACTAAATCCAAAAGTGGTGAGTCTTTTTCATGACCAATTGCACTGACAATAGGTGTCTGGCATGAAGCCGTTAAACGAACTAAACCTTCATCGCTAAATGGCAGTAAATCTTCAAAAGAGCCGCCACCGCGGGTAATGATTATTACCTCAACTGTTTTGTCACCTTCTAATTCACGAAGAGCCTCTGAAACTTCACTAACAGCGGCAGCACCTTGAACGGTAACTTCTCGAATTTCGAATTGAACACTTGGCCATCTACGTTTGGCATTTTCAACAACGTCTTTTTCCGCATCTGTATTTCGACCACAGATCAAACCAATTTTTTGTGGCAAAAGTGGAAGCGCAACTTTGCGATCTGTATCAAACAGCCCCTCTAACGCCAAAGTATTTTTCAGCGCTTCCAAGCGAGCAAGAAGTTCACCGACACCAACTTGGCGAATCTCACGAGCAGAAAATGAGAGCGAACCATTTTTTGTATACCAAGATGGCTTTGCATACAAAACTACTCGAGCATTTGCAGGTAGCGGTTGGGCAGCTGCGATCACTGATTTATGACACATTACCGAAATTGACATATCAACGCTTGGATCTCGCAAGCGAATGAAGGCCATCATTCCGCTTCGCTCATTTAGTTCGCTGATCTCGCCCTCGATCCAAATAGGACCTAAACGATCTACGTACTCTTTGATCGCTTCAGTAACTACCCGAACCGTTGCTGGGGCTTCACTTGAAGTTTCAAACATGGATAGAGCCTAATAGACTGAGCCCATGGCTAAGAGAGTTCTGCTTGCGGCGCCCCGCGGATATTGCGCAGGTGTAGATCGCGCAGTAATTACAGTCGAAAAAGCTTTGGCTCTTTATGGGGCCCCGGTCTATGTGCGCAAACAAATTGTTCACAACATTCACGTCGTTGCATCCCTTGAAGCAAAGGGTGCGATCTTTGTTGATGAAACAGATGAAGTTCCAGAGGGTAAAACCGTAGTTTTCTCCGCCCACGGTGTCTCACCATTAGTTCATGAGCAAGCAGCTGCAAGGAATCTCAAGACTATCGATGCAACGTGTCCACTTGTTACAAAAGTTCATCATGAAGTGCGTCGATTTGCCGGTGAAGGTTCAGAGATTTTGCTCATCGGCCACCATGACCATGAAGAGGTAGAAGGAACAGCTGGTGAAGCTATTGGGCAAGTTCGAATTGTTGATGGATTAGAAGGAGCACGAACAGTCCAACCAACACCAGGAAAAAATTTAGTGTGGCTCTCACAGACAACCTTGTCTGTTGATGAAACTTTGGAATCAGTCGCCATATTAAAAGAGCGCTTCCCTGATATTCAGGCTCCACCAAGTGATGACATTTGTTATGCAACACAAAATCGACAAGAGGCAATTAAAGCAATTGCTCCGCAATCTGATCTTGTAATCGTGGTCGGTTCTGTTAACTCATCAAACTCAGTTCGTTTGGTTGAAGTTGCACTCGAATACGGTGCAAAGGCTTCTTACTTAATTGATTACGCGGAACAAATTCAGGATAAATGGTTTGAGGGCGTAGAGACAATTGGTGTGACAAGTGGTGCTTCGGTTCCAGAGATTCTTGTAACCGATGTACTGAAATCTCTTGCAGAGATGGGATTTAAAGATGTTAAAGAAGTAACAGCGGCCGAAGAATCTTTACTTTTTGCTTTACCACCAGAGCTTCGAAAAGATATGAAAGCTGCTGGGCAGATTTAATTTCGAATTAAATCTTTGCGCAATCTCAATTTATTGTTGCGTAGTTGCTCTCTCTGATCTAAAAGGCTTTTTCTTGGCCTTTTGATTGAAATAAACAAACCAACCGTATAAAGCAGATCCAATCAAAAATGGCGCTTCACTTGCAAGTGCTGCAACAAAATCAATTCCAACCCTTGAAGGCCTAAATCCCACCAACAAGATGGTCATCAATAATGTAGTTGCTGCAAATGCTAATGGTGGAGTTACTACAGAGACATATGTTGTGCCTGGACGTCCAAAACGCAGAGAGCCATACATGGCAGCACAAATTGCTATTCCAGTAAGGATGCCAACACCGGTTCGAAAAACCATTTCGATTAGAACAAAAAATCCAATAAACAGAGTCTGTAAAACTACAACACCCTCTTTTTTTAACCCTGGGCCTTGTATCGCCACTTTTTGAAATCCACTCACTGTTCTACCTCTTTTGTCTTTTCTGCATCATCTACTTCTTCTGCATCAATGTAATCATCACTGCCTTCTAACTCCGCGCTCTTTAACTCTCTGACCGCACCAGGTGCTTCCGGGTAAGCAATGGCTAATTTATCTTTATCTCCAGTAACTCCCAAGTTATGAATTCTTCTGGCAGGGGCCAAGACTGTTTTCTCAGCTGTTGGCACAAGATCTTCATATGCCTTAGCTGTTGATGAGATGGCTTTTCCGACTGCCACGATTTTAGTATGAAGCAAAGTGATGTTCTTTAAAAACGTACTTGCAACCTTTTGAATCTCATCAGCATTTTCTGCCAACTTATTTCGAGTAAAAATGTATCCAATTGTGCGAAGCAGCGCCATCATTGATGTCGGAGTAGCAATAGTGACGCCAACTTTAAAGGCTTTTTCTAGCAGCAGCGGATCAATGCGCAGCGCCTCTGATAGAAGAGTTTCAAAAGGAACAAAGAGAACAACAAAATCAGGTGAGCCTTGTGATTTGTGATAACCGCGTTTTGCTAGAGCATCTACATGCTTGAGCAAATCTTTAGTGTGCTGTTGTAAAAACTCGTCTCGCTCATTTTGATCCTGCGTTGCAAATGCGTCAAGAAAACGATCAAAGGGAAACTTAGAGTCAATAAATAGAAGACTTCCACCAGGCATGTTTACAGTTATATCTGGAATTCCAGTGGAATCAGAATCAGTTGTCGAGCGCTGGCTCGTGTACTCATGTCCTTGTCTTAATCCAGCCCCTTCTAGCAAAAGTTCTAACTGCGCCTCACCAAATTTTCCACGAGTTTGTGTGTTAGAAAGTGCCCCAGCTATTTTTTTGGTTTCATCAAAGATTGATTCTGAAGCTCTGCGCATTTCGTTAATAGTTGTATTGAGCTTTGCCTCTGCTTCAGTACGAATACGATTTGCTTCATTAGATTGCTGAGCCAACTTATTGACCGACTCTTTCATTGCAACAAGTTCTGCATTCAACTTAATTGCACCCTCAGTTTTGCCGCGCTCTGCATCAAGTTGGGCTTTGTAGTCTTTAAGTAATGCTTGATCGCCAGAGGAATTCTTGAATTTGAGAGCCGAAAGTAGATAACCGATAGTGATTCCGGCGAATACACCTATCAATAAGGGCGTTAGGTAAGCGGGCATGGGCCTATCGTGGCAGGAAGCACTGACAATCCAGCG
>JBIIGW010000089.1:0-4110 GCA_044236295.1 Candidatus Planktophila sp. | reverse complement strand
ACATTTGAATCAATAACAAAGTTTTGTCCAAGGGACTTAGAAGGCTTTAGGTCTAATTGAGCAGCAAGTTCGCGGATCTGCGCCGCTCCAAGCAATGTCATGGTGCAAATGATCCAAAGATTCGTTCAGCATTATCACTTAATGCACTGGCTAATTCTGCTAGATCTTGATTACGTTCTGCTGCCATTGCTCGAACAATATTTGCAATCTGCGCTGGAGTATTTCCTGCCCCCCGATGTGGGGTTGGCGCCAAAAATGGTGAATCAGTTTCAACTAATAACTGATCTAGCGGAACAAGTTTTACCGCTTCCCTTAATTCAGGTGCGTTTTTAAAGGTCAATGTTCCAGCAAAAGAAAGAACGTATCCACGTTCGATACAGATTTTTGCCATTGCTACATCACCTGAGAAGCAATGAAAGATGGTCTTTTCCGGAGCTCCGACCTCTGATAAAACTGAGAGAACATCATCATGTGAATCTCGATCATGAATTACTAAAGCTTTATTCATGCGCTTTGCTAAATCTATGTGCCACTTAAATGATTCTTGTTGACGGGCTCTTAGCTCTGGTGGTGTGCGGAAATAATCTAAGCCAGTCTCTCCAATAGCGCGGACACGAGGATGTTGAGCTAGCTCTTCAATAATCTTTAGGTCTGCATCTAGAACTTCTACAACTGGCGCCTCATTGGGGTGTAGTGCAACAGCTGCTAAGACAGATGTGTTCCACTTTTCTGCAGCGTTGACACACCAACGTGACTGCTCTGCTGAGTAACCAACTTGAACAATGCGATCAACATTTACTGATTTGGCCTCTGCAATTACATCGGCGACTTCCTTCGAATCAAATGCTGCATCGGTAACAATCTCCATATGCGCATGTGCATCTACGGTAGGAACTGGTAATGGCTCCGGAAGCGGAGCGCGCGGACGATCAATGTCGCGATTGTGGCGATCTGCCATTTTTTATTAAGCAGTAACTTCTAGTCGCGGGAACAAAACTGGAGTTTTTGTTACAACTGCGCCCTTTGATAGTTGCCCCCATTTAGCCACAGATGAAATTGTTTGTGCGCCTAAATCTCCAAGAGTTGATTGGGCGCCCAGGCTTTGCCACAAAATCTCGCACGTATCAGGCATGAGCGGATTTAAAAGTACGGCCAGTGCTCGCAGGGATTCTGCGGTGTTGTATAGAACTTCTTCTAAAACTTCTTTATTACTTGGATCTTTTGCAAGTATCCATGGCTCTTTTTCAGTGACATATCCATTTACCTTTTTACAAAAATCCATAATTGCAACTATTCCACCTTGAAAATCAAGGGCACACATTGCTGCATCAGCAATAGAAACTGTCTGCTTCAACGCCTGCTCTAGTCCAGCATCTTTAGAAACATCAGGAAGCACACCACCGCAGTATTTTTCAATCATTGCAGCACTTCGTGACGCTAAATTACCAAAATCATTTGCAAGCTCTGATGTGTATCGGGCGCTCATATCCTCCCAAGAGAATGAGCCATCTGTGCCAAATGGAATTGCTCGCAAAAAGTAATAACGAAAAGCATCAACACCAAAGTGATCGGTAATATCTTTAGGAGCAATACCTGTGAGCTTGCTCTTGCTCATTTTTTCTCCACCAACAAGTAACCAACCATGTGCAAATACTTTTTTAGGAACATCAAGGCCGGCTGCCATCAACATTGCAGGCCAAATCACGGCGTGAAATCTCAAGATATCTTTTCCAACTAAATGAACATCGGCAGGCCATGTCTGTGCAAATTTTTTCCCACCATCAGATGTTGCTTCATCGGTGAGTCCTACGGCTGTTGCATAGTTAAGCAGTGCATCAAACCAAACATAAACAACTTGATCCGTATCCCAAGGAACCGGGATTCCCCAATCAAATGTTGAACGAGAGATTGAAAGGTCCGATACTCCCCCTTCAAGAAATGAAATTACTTCATTGCGAGCACTTTCTGGTTGGCACGCCTCTGGATTATTGCGGTAGTGCTCAAGCAATGGTATTGTAAACTCTGATAACTTAAAAAACCAATTGTTTTCGTTTACCAATTCAATTGGCTTGCTATGGATTGGACAGCACTTTGCTCCATCAATTTCAATCAAATCTCCAGGCAGCTTGAACTCTTCACATCCAACACAATAAGGACCTTCATACTTGCCTGCATAAATGTGGCCAGAGTCCTTGAGTGATTGAAGAAATTTCTGCACACGTTCTGTGTGTCGTTTTTCAGTTGTGCGAATAAAGTCATCATTTGCAATATTTAGATGTTCCCAGTTTGGTTTCCATGCATCAGCTACAAGTTTGTCAACCCACTGTTGAGGGGCAACATTGTTTGCCTCTGCAGTACGCATAACTTTTTGTCCATGCTCATCTGTTCCAGTTAAAAACCAAACAGATTCGCCCTTTTGACGATGCCAGCGAGTTAGTACATCGCCAGCAACAGTTGTGTACGCATGACCAATATGGGGCGCGTCATTGACGTAATAAATAGGCGTCGTTAGGTAAAAGGACTTGGTCATTGGCTCATCTTATTCGCATCGACGACCGCGGCATAAACAAGACGTTTAGATATCCCAAATTCATCGGCCACTGTTGCGATCGCGCCCTTTCGATCCATTCCAGCTGCTTCAAATTCCTTGACGCGCCTAACCATCTCATCTGCGGTTCGAATGGCCGAATCAACTTCTGCACCTGCAATAACCAAAGTTATTTCGCCTAATACCTCGTTGCTACTTGCCCAACTCGATAAATCTGAAAGCGTGCCTCGAATTGTTTCTTCGTAACGCTTGGTCATCTCACGACAAATTGCAGCTTTTCGTTCTGGACCGAAAACTTCAACTGCATCAACGAGAGATTCATTTAATCTATGGGGTGCTTCAAAGAAAACCATAGTTCTTTCTTCAAATCGCAGTTTTTCAAAAGTAGCGGCCCTAGCTCCAGCAGTTCGTGGTGGAAAACCTTCAAAAGAAAAACGATCTGTAGGTAACCCCGAAAGTGCTACTGCCATCGTTACCGCGCTAGGTCCAGGAATTACTAAAACTTCAAGGTTCTGAGAAATTGCTTCTCGCATTAATCTAAAACCTGGATCACTAATTGTCGGCATGCCTGCATCAGAAACAACTAAAACTGTTGCACCATTTTTTAGTTCGGTAAGTAGTTCTTTTGTTCTTTCCTCTTCATTGCCTTCAAAGAAAGACAAAACTTTTCCTGTGAATGTGACCTCAATATCTTGGCATAAGCGGTGAAAGCGTCTGGAATCTTCAGCAGCAATAATTGTTGCGTTCTCAATTGCACTCTTTAGTCGGCTGCTTGCATCCCCCGGATTACCCAATGGAGTTGCAGCTAAAATGAGCGTCATGGCTTAATACTCTCAGTATTTTTGAGTAATGGCGCATACCCTTGACCGGTGACCGCCGCTATAGCCCCAGTAATCATCGCAATTGCATCATTTGTGCTGAGATTGTTTAACTTGGGTTCACCAAAAGGTTTTATCTTTGACGAGCTTTACTACGTTGATGGGGCCCGAGATCTTCTCAACTTTGGAGTAGAAGTAACAGGTGCTGATCCAGAGTTTATAGTTCATCCGCCTGTAGGTAAATGGTTAATCGCTGCAGGTATTGCAATCTTTGGTGATAGTGAATTTGGCTGGCGTTTTGCCACAGCAGTCTTTGGAACTTTACTAATTCTTTTGATTGCACGTTTGGTCCATGTTCTTTTCTATTCACCAGTTTTAACAGCTCTTGCTGCAGGATTAATGGCAATCGATGGACTTTTGCTAGTTCATTCACGAACGGCCCTCCTTGATTTGTTCTTAACTTTTTTTACTCTTTTGGGAATCTATTTGTGGAGCCAAAACCGACATTGGTGGGCGGGAATTGCATTTGGATTAGCTCTCGGTTGTAAATGGAGCGCAATATATTTCATTGCAGTGGTCGTCTTCATAACTCTTTATCGAATTTTAGTTGCAGATGATATTCGCGAAACACCTCGAAAAATTCTCGGAGTTTTTGCTCGTTATGGTTTTCTTCCCTTAATTGTTTACACCATGACATGGATAGGTTGGTTTTTCTCTGATCGAGGTTGGGACCGTCAAAGTTCA
>JBIIGW010000088.1:0-4125 GCA_044236295.1 Candidatus Planktophila sp. | reverse complement strand
AGTCAAAGGAAGTTCCAGCAGCTATTGCTAAAGCAGTGGAAGAAGCAAAGAAGTCATTCTTTACAGTTCCACGTGTTCAAGGAACAGTTCCTCACTCAGTACAAGGTGAAACTGCTGCAGGAGTAGTTCTTCTACGTCCTGCAAGTCCAGGTACCGGAGTTATCGCCGGCGGCCCAGTGCGTGCAGTTCTTGAGTGTGCAGGTATCACAGATGTATTGACCAAGTCACTTGGATCTAACAATGCAATCAACATGGTTCACGCAACCGTTGCTGCATTGAAGATGCTAGAGAGCCCAGCACAAATTGCTGCTCGTCGTGGTCGTCCATTAGAAGATGTTGCACCAGCAGCAATTATCCGTGCTTCACAGATTTCGGTAGGTGCATAATGCCTCGTTTAAAAGTAACTCAGATTCGCTCAAAGGTTGGTAACAAACCTGAACAGCGCGACACACTTCGTTCATTGGGCCTAAAGCGCATCAATGATGTTGTTGTGAAAGAAGATCGTCCAGAAATTCGTGGCATGGTTTACGCCGTACGTCACCTAATCAAGGTTGAGGAGGTCGAATAAAGATGACACTAAAACTTCATCATCTTCGTCCAGCTCCAGGTGCAAAAAAAGCTAAGACTCGTAAGGGTCGCGGTGAAGCATCAAAGGGTAAGACTGCCGGTCGCGGTGGCAAAGGAACACGTGCTCGTAACACAGTTCGTGCAGGTTTCGAAGGTGGACAACTACCTCTCGTAATGCGTTTGCCAAAGCTTCGTGGATTTAAAAACCCAGAGCGTATTGAGTACCAAGCAGTCAATGTTTCAACAATTAACGCGCTATTTCCAAAAGGTGGCGATGTAACTGTTGCAGATCTCATTGCAAAGGGTGCTGTTCGAGACAGTTTGCCAGTTAAGGTTCTTGGAAATGGCGAGATTGATGTGAAGGTGAGCGTAACTGCCCACGCATTCTCATCATCTGCTGTAGACAAGATCACTGCAGCAGGCGGCAAGACCAACGTTCTTTAATCGGACCAGTTTTTAATTAGTCAAAACGTTAATTAGCCACAAGCTAGTTAACTAGAGCGAAAGAGGAGAAGATCAATGCTTTCAGCATTCGGTATGGCCTTTAAGACACCAGAGCTGCGCAAAAAGATCTTCTTCACTCTTTCAATCATGGCTTTGTTCCGTTTTGGTTCAGTTGTTCCAACGCCAGGTGTTTCATATTCAAACGTTCAGCAATGTTTAGAAAACGTTGAAACAGGCGGATTGTTTGGACTGATTAACCTATTTAGCGGTGGAGCATTAATTCAGCTCTCTGTCTTCGCGCTAGGAATCATGCCTTACATCACTGCTTCAATTATCGTTCAGTTGCTGACAGTAGTTATTCCACGCTTTGAAACTCTGAAAAAAGAAGGTCAATCAGGAACAGCAAAACTGACTCAGTACACTCGTTATTTGACTATTGGATTGGCAATTTTGCAATCAACAGGTCTTATTGCAGTTGCTCGTACACCTGGTCGTCTGCTTGCAGGTTGCGATCTTGCAATCATTCCTGATACTTCATGGCAGCGCATTGCAACAATGATCTTTGTTATGACTGCTGGAACATCAGTAGTTATGTGGCTCGGTGAATTAATTACAGATCGCGGTGTCGGTAACGGTATGTCAATTCTGATCTTTACTTCTATCGCTGCAAGCTTCCCAAGCCAACTATGGTCAATCAGACTTCAAAAGGGTCTGTTTGCATTTATCTTTGTTATGGCAGTTGGTATTTTGGTTGTTGCAGCCGTTGTATTCGTTGAGCAGGCACAGCGTCGAATCCCTGTGCAGTATGCAAAGCGCATGGTTGGACGTCAGGCATACGGCGGAACAAGCACATATATTCCAATTAAGGTGAACCAAGCTGGTGTAATCCCAGTAATTTTCGCTTCATCACTTCTCTATATTCCTTCGCTTATCGTTAACTTCACGGGCAGTGAGTCTGCGTGGGCAGTATGGATTAGCCGTAACTTTGTAACGGGTGATCATCCAATTTACGTTGCTACTTATGCTCTGTTGATTATTTTCTTCACATACTTCTACGTTGCGATTACATTTAATCCAATCGAAGTTGCAGACAATATGAAGCAATACGGTGGTTTCGTTCCTGGTATCCGTGCAGGAAAGCCAACTTCTGACTATCTTGCATATGTTCTATCTCGCATCACAGCCCCCGGCTCTTTGTACTTGGCACTTGTTGCGATCATTCCTATTGCAGCGTTGATTCTTTTTGGTGCCACACAAAACTTCCCATTTGGTGGAACAGCGATTTTGATTGTTGTTGGTGTTGGTTTAGATACAGCCAAGCAGATCGAATCTCAATTGCAGCAACGTTCCTATGAGGGATTCCTGCGCTAATGCGTTTAGTCCTGGTAGGTCCACCAGGTGCTGGTAAGGGAACACAAGCTCAATTCCTGGCTGCACATTATTTAATTCCACATATTTCAACGGGGGATATTTTCCGTGCCAATTTAAAGGCGGGAACACCACTTGGTGAGCAAGCCAAATCTTTTATGGATCGCGGAGAGTTGGTTCCAGACTCTGTTACCAATGAAATGGTTAAGGATCGACTTACTCATGCCGATACAAAAACAGGCTTCTTATTAGATGGATTTCCACGTAATGTGGCACAGGCAGAAGTTTTACGCGATATCTTGGCAGAGAAGAAAACTCCACTTCACGCAGTTTTAGAGTTTGCACTAGGTGATGAAGAGATTGTCGCCAGATTGTCATCAAGAAGGACCTGCCGTGATTGCGGCGCACCATCTGTCGGATTAGATAAATGTCCGACATGTGGAGGTGAGGTTTACCAACGTGAAGATGACAAAGCAGAAGTAATCAAGCGACGCCTAGAAGTTTATTCAGAGCAGACTGCACCGATTATTGCTTTTTATCAAAACGAAGGACTTCTCATTTCAATTAGCGCAGTTGGAAGCGTTGAAGCAATTACAGATTCAGCGATTTCGGCACTTAAGAACGTTGTGCAGTAAGTCTATTTCTATGGCAATTCAGATAAAGACTCTTGATCAATTAAAAATAATGCGCCAGGCGGGTCTTCTTGTTGGGCAGACGTTAGAGCTAATTCGAACTTCAATAAAGGCTGGCATGACAACTGACGCGCTAGATGCAATTGCGGCGGCCAACATAAAACGCGGCGGCGGAACCTCTAACTTCAAGGGTTACCACGGTTTTCCTGCAACGATCTGTGTTTCAGTTAACGAAGAGATTGTTCATGGAATACCTGGATCAAGAGTTATTAATGAAGGTGACATCGTTTCAATCGATTGCGGAGCAATCATTGATGGATGGCATGGAGATGCTGCGATTTCAGTTGGTGTGGGCCAAATAGATCCAGAAGATCAAAAACTAATGGATGTTTGCGAAGAGTCCATGTGGCGAGGAATTGCCGCTGGTAAAAACGGTGCCAAACTTTCAGATATTGGATATGCAATTGAGCAGTACACAAATTCGCAAGGAAAGTATGGAATCTTGCAAGAGTATGGTGGTCATGGAATTGGCACAGAAATGCATCAAGAGCCGCATGTATTAAATTTTGGAAAAGCGGGAAATGGTCCAGAGATTGTTCCTGGACTCGCACTTGCAATCGAGCCAATGATTACTAGGGGATCGCCAAAGACAAAAGTTCTTGGAGATGACTGGACTGTTGTCTCTGCAGATAAAACTCGCGGTGCACATTTTGAAAACTCTTATGCAATTTTGCCCGATGGTAAACCATTTGTTTTAACAGCAATCGATGGTGGGCGCACTCAGTTAGCAAGATTAGGAATTGAAATCTCAGATCTGCTCTAATTGACCAACAATCGCTTTGATTGGCTAAGGACCATGTAGGTGAAGAGCAAACCAGTGCGACAAGGACCAATGATGGGTAACGAGGGTCTGTATAAACCAGCCCAAGCCATAAATACGATTGAAAACCCGAGAATTCCTGCCTGATCCAGCGTCGAATTACACGAATGTAGTTCAATCAGGCCGATTTCCCTATTTTGAGCCTGCACCCTAAACTACGGGTTCGCTTGTTTCATGCTTAAACAGAATTGTGGGTACAGCTTGGCTAGTAAAGATGGCGCCATCGAAATGGAA
>JBIIGW010000087.1:0-4218 GCA_044236295.1 Candidatus Planktophila sp. | reverse complement strand
TTGGGGCCAAACCTTCGCCCTGCAGTGCATCTCTCAATCGTTGAACTTCAAGGGTGGCAGCAGACAGTTTTGCTTGGGACCACATCCGATCTTTTCTAAAATGATCACTCATAAGTGCCCATCTGATAGAAAATGGATCAACACCAGAGGCTAATAAAGATGAGACAAAAACTAAATTGCCTTTACTCTTGCTCATTTTTTCACCGTCAAGACCAATCATTCCAGCGTGAACATAGTGAGAGGCCAGCTCTTTGCCAGTAATGACCCGGGCTTGTGCAGCGCACATTTCATGATGAGGAAAAATTAAATCACTTCCACCACCTTGAATATCTATTAACGTCTCTAGAGCCAAATCTGGTTCAAGGTAACTCAAAGCTATAGCTGTGCATTCGATATGCCATCCTGGTCTTCCGAATCCATAACTAGAGTTCCAACCAGGTTCATTTGGTCTTTGAAGCATCCAGACGAGACAGTCCAGAGGATCTTTTTTTCCAGTTAACGTGGGATCCCCTCCGCGCTGAGAGAATATCTCTATCATCTCTTGATCTTTCAAATGAGAAATATTTGCGAAGTTAGAATCATGCTTCACAGAGAAATAGACGTCCTTATTGATTTCGTACGTACTTTTTTTCTCGGATAAATTCTCTATTGCCTCGACAACAAGTGGGATAGCTTCGATAGCTCCTATGTAATGCGTTGGAGGCAGAACATTCAAAGCGGACATGTCTTTTCTGAAAAGTTCAATCTGTTCCGACGCTAGGTTTTCCCATTCCACTCCGTCGCGATTAGCTCTTTCTAGAAGGGGTTCATCAATATCGGTGATGTTCTGCACATAATTAACTGTCGAACCGCTTGCTACAAGATAACGATGGATAAGATCAAAGGAAAGGTAGGTTGCAGCGTGACCCAGATGTGTTGCGTCATAAGGAGTTATTCCACAAACGTAGAGACGGTAAAGATCCTTTTGTGCAAGGGGTTTTTTCTGAGTTGAGGCAGAATCAGTTAATCGAATTTGCGGGAACTTGAGCGTAGATGACAAATCCGACACCGAAGTTGCGACCCAAGATCTCATTGATGAATTCTATGTCAGTTTCTTAAAAAAGAATTTAACTTCAAGCATGTGCCCATAGGAACAGTGCATCTCTCTGAATACGAAGTTAATAGGCCGGCCAAGGAACAGAGGGCCAAAGGACCGATGGCTCAGGAAAATATCCATTGACAAGCATTCGATCGATTCGATACGAACAGGCTTGGATCTCTGAATCAGTCAGTAGTGGCGCCAGGATTTGACCCAGTTTGCCTGCAAGACCTTCTTTACATTTTTGCAAGATCTTCATTTCATCTTCTGAAAATGATTTCCCGGCCCACTGCCATAAAACAGTTCGCAGCTTATCTTCTTCGTGAAAGGTGACTCCGTGGTCACATCCATATGTTCCATGGTTTACCGTTGGTAAAATGTGTCCGATTTTGCGATCGGTGTTGTTTACTATCGCATCAAATAAAGCCATTTTCCTTAATTCAGGCAGGTCTTGTGAGAAGTATTCAGATAGATCAATTGATTCATTAATATCAATCCACTCTTGAACCATTCCTAGTCCATATGGTCCATCCCTTAGAACAGTGAATGGAACTAGACCCAGACCGAGATACTCACTCAAGCTGTACGCTGCAAATTCACGATTGGCTAAACAACCTTCATCAAAGTCCCAAAGCGGCCTCTCTCCTGCTATTGGTTTATAAATGCAGGCAATTTGCGACCCATTGAAATCAACGTGTGCAAATAGCGTTGCATTAGAGGCATCAACTAATCTACCCGTAACTACTAATTCGCTTTTTTCAAGGGCTAAAAACCTACTCATGCTGTCATTACTTTCGCTATAGTTTTCATGAACTAAAGCTATCTTTTGTAGCCATTTGCACGAGGACATAAATGGCCCCGTGGATCTATTGGGATCGAACAAAAGGGGCACGGTAAACGTCCTGCATTGACAACTGCTTTGGAACGATTAACAAATGATTGAGTTCCAGCTAAACTTACAGATAGAGCTAAGACCTCTGTTTCGTCATCATCTTCTTGCGAAGTAGCCTCGTAAAACTCAAAATTCACAACCTTTATCTGATCATCCCATGATATTGAAATAGCTCCTGTGACAAAAAGTGAGTCAACCGGCGAATCCAAAGCGCCATCATCGATTGGCATGTTTTCCAGTAACTCAAAAGGATTTGCTCGCTTGATCCCTGCGATGATTATTTCCAATCGAGAAACGATCGCTCGAACTTGATCTTTTTCGATTGCAACCGAGAAGATTTGCTTATCTTTTCTAGCTTGAACATAAAATGCTCGCTCCCCCGGTTCTCCCACAGTTCCGACGATAAAACGGTCGGGACTAAATATTTCGTACCTCACTTACCGCCGCCGCCACCTAGTTGAATGCGAGTTCGTTTCTTGGAGATTAGAAGTTCTGTAACTATGGCCCTTGTGTCATTAATCAAGAGAACGCGAGGTTTGCCCTCTGAGAAATCTACGACGCTAACAGAAGCCGGGTCGATGATAAGTCTTTGAAACTCATCCAGATGCATTCCCAACGCTGACGCCAAAATAGCTTTAATTACATCACCGTGGCTCACAACAACTAATACGCCATTTGCCTTTGGTTTAATGTTTTTGTGAATAGACCTCAATGCCCTTGTTTGCATCTCCAAGATTCCCTCACCTTGCGGGAAGTACATATGGCTTGGAGTATTTTGAACCGTGGGCCATAGTTTGTTTCGCGACAAGACCGAGAGTTTTTTACCGGACCAATCTCCGTAATCGACTTCAGTAAGACCTTCATCAATAATTGGCTTCGGCTTGGCGCCTTTATTACTATTTTTTTCATTTAACCAAGGCTCAATTGTTTGCAAACAGCGCTCCATCGGGGAAATCCTTATTTCATGGGGAATAAACTCACCCAATCTCTGCGCGAGATTCTTTGACTGAGCAAGACCTTTCTTAGAAAGGTGAACGTTAGGTCTTCTCCCAGAGAGCACACCCGCAGCATTTGCTTCTGAATGTGCATGTCTTATTAAAACTACTCGCATAAAACAAAGGTTATCGCAGCTTTGGTGGGCTCGCCTTGCTATCGTCGCCCCATGGAAAAACGACGCGCAGGAAGCAGTGGGTTAGAACTTTCGCGCTTGGGCTTGGGAACTATGACGTGGGGTCGCGATACCGATGAAATAGAAGCAGCTGACCAGTGTCGTGCGTTTTTAGACGCTGGAGGAAGCTTTCTCGATACATCCCCCACTTATGGTGATGGGGATAGTGAGAGGTTAATTGGCGGACTGATCTCAACCCTGTTTAAAAGAGAAGACGTTGTCATCGCTAGCAAGGCTGGAATTAATCTGAATGAAAGCGCACGACGTATCAATGCGACGCGGCAGTTTCTGATTGCCGATCTGGATCGAACTTTAGAGCGATTAGGTACCGATTACGTAGATCTTTGGCAGATAAGCAATTGGGATGAGTTAACACCAATCGATGAAACGTTATCAGCGTTGGACTATGCCTATACATCTGGACGGGCCCGTTATGTTGGTGTGAGTAATTATTCTGGCTGGCAAATAGCAAGGGCGGCCACTAAACAGCAATCAAATTCAATGAAAGCCCCGATTACGTGCGCGCAAAATGAGTATTCCCTTTTAAATAGAAATGCAGAAGATGAGATTCTAGATGCCACTCAAGAATGTGGTTTGGGTTTTATAGCTTGGGCGCCTTTGGCACGCGGTGTTTTGACCGGTAAATATAGAAAAGGGATTCCGAGCGATTCCAGAGCTGCTGCCCCCCACTTTGCCCGACAAGTTGAGCCATACCTTGATGAACATTCAGCGCGGATCGTTGAGGCGGTCGTAATCGCAGCACAGGGGTTGGGTTATTCGCCTTTGGAGATCGCATTAGCGTGGGTCCGCGATGCTCCAGGGATTACAAGCACGCTCGTGGGTGCACGCACTGGTGCCCAGCTGCGTGGAATTTTAAAGAGTGAAGAGATAGAACTTCCATTAATTGTTCGCACAGCACTTGATGATGTAAGTAGTTAAGAGCGTTCTAAAAAATCCTTCAAGACGTGAACGCCAAAAGCTAAACCATCAATCGGTACTCGTTCATCAACGCCATGGAACATGGCCATGAAATCAAAGTCAGCCGGCAACTTCAGTGGCGAAAATCCATAACCTATGATG
>JBIIGW010000086.1:0-4263 GCA_044236295.1 Candidatus Planktophila sp. | reverse complement strand
CCGGTCATGATGGTGGAACCGGTGCATCACCATTGACCTCCCTCAAGCATGCCGGAGCGCCTTGGGAACTTGGATTAGCAGAGACTCAACAAACACTATTGCTTAATGGTCTGCGTGATCGCATTGTTGTGCAGACTGATGGCCAGTTGAAAACAGGTCGAGATGTAGTTATTGCCGCACTTCTCGGCGCCGAAGAGTATGGATTTGCAACCGCTCCACTTGTTGTTTCAGGGTGCATCATGATGAGAGTGTGTCATCTAGATACATGCCCAGTTGGAGTTGCAACTCAAAATCCTGAATTGCGCAAAAACTTTAGCGGTAAGCCTGAGTTTGTCGAAACATTCTTTGAATACATTGCCGAAGAGGTTCGTGAAATTCTTGCGCAGTTGGGTTTTAAAACGATGCAAGAAGCAATCGGTCATGTTGAATTTCTTGACACACGTAAAGCAATAGATCATTGGAAGGCGTCAGGATTAGATCTTGCGCCATTACTTGTTCGTCCTGATGTTGATAGTCCACTTCACAATACGATCAAGCAAGATCACGGCTTAGAAAATGCCTTAGATAATCAACTTATCTCTTTGGCAGCACCTGCGCTTGAAAAGGGCGAGAGCGTGAAGATTGATCTTCCAGTTCGAAATGTCAATCGAACAGTTGGAACGATGCTTGGAGCAGAAGTAACTCGCAAATATGGTGTTGATGGATTGCCTGCTGGCACCATAGATGTTGTTTTACATGGCTCTGCAGGCCAGTCGTTAGGTGCATTCATCCCAAGTGGTGTTTCTATTCGACTCTATGGCGATTCCAATGACTATGTTGGAAAAGGAATTTCGGGTGGTCGTGTAGTTGTTCGCCCGGATGAGAAAGCTAGCTTCCCATCACAGAACAATGTGATTGCAGGAAACGTCATTGGTTATGGAGCAACAGCTGGTGAGATTTTCATACGCGGAGTTGTTGGTGAGAGGTTCTGTGTTCGAAACTCCGGAGCTCTTGCAATCGTAGAAGGAATTGGTGATCACGGCTGTGAATACATGACTGGCGGAACAGTCATTGTTTTGGGCCAAATAGGTCGAAATTTTGCAGCAGGAATGTCGGGTGGGCGCGCATTTGTACTAGACCTAGATCGAGCACATGTGAATACGGAAATGGTAGATATCCTTGCCGTTCCTCAAGATCAGATTAAGAACTTAAAAAACAATCTCTCAATGTTTTTTGCAGAAACTGGTTCAGAGGTTGCAGGTGCGTTATTGAAAGACTGGGAAAAGAGCCTTTCTCGTATTTCACTCGTGATGCCTCGCGACTATGCACGTGTTCTTGCAGCTATGGAAAGAGCAGAACGAGAAGGTCTACCTGTTGATGAATTAGTAATGGAGGTGGCAGCAAATGGGTGATCCAAAGGGATTTATGAATACTGCGCGAGAAGTACCAAAGCGCCGCCCCGTCGATGTTCGAATTAAAGACTGGCGTGAAGTCTATGAGCCTCAAAGTTTTGAACATTTACAAAAGCAGGCTGGCCGATGCATGGACTGTGGAATTCCGTTCTGTCACAACGGTTGCCCACTAGGAAACTTGATTCCAGAGTGGAACGATCTGATTTTTCGTGGAGATAAAGAAGAAGCCATAAATCGTCTTCATGCGACCAACAATTTCCCAGAGTTCACAGGTCGTCTTTGCCCGGCGCCATGTGAAACCGCATGTGTTGTAGCAATCAATCGTGATGCAGTAACTATTAAGCAGATTGAGCTTCGCACTATTGAAGAAGCTTTCGACATGGACAACGTCAAGCCTATGCCGCCAGATCGTTTAACTGGCAAGACTGTGGCTGTCATTGGATCAGGGCCTGCAGGTTTAGCGGCCGCCCAACAGTTAACAAGGGCTGGACATACGGTTGCTGTTTACGAAAGAGCAGACAAGATTGGCGGGCTTCTGCGTTACGGAATTCCAGAGTTTAAGATGGAAAAACATATTCTTGATCGTCGATTAGAACAGATGGAGAAAGAAGGAACACGTTTTCGTGCGGGCGTAGATGTTGGAATTGAGTTAACGGGAACAGATTTACGTAGAAAATATGACGCAGTAGTACTTGCAGTGGGCGCGACTCAATGGCGAGACCTCAACATTAAGGGCCGAGAGCTAAAAGGTGTTTACCAAGCGATGGAGTTTTTGCCTTGGGGAAACAAACAAGCCTTAGGTGAAGTCGAAGAACCGCAGATTAACGTTGCTGGAAAACATGTTGTCATTCTTGGTGGTGGAGATACTGGTGCTGATTGTTTGGGAACTTCGGTGCGACAAGGAGCCGCATCTGTTACGCAACTAGAAATTATGCCAAGACCAAGTGATGAGCGACCATCATCACAACCTTGGCCAACATATCCGATGATCTATCGAGTATCTAGTGCACATGAAGAGCAAGACAACCGAATGTTTGCAGTAAGCACAGAAGAGTTTCTAGGAGACTCCGACGGTAATTTACGTGCAATTAAGATTGTTGAAACCGAATTTCTGAATGGAGAATTTGAGGCTAAGACAGGAAGTGAAAAAGAGATAAAGGCTGACTTTGTATTTATGGCGATGGGATTTACTGGGCCAGAAAAGTCATCATTAATTAATCAGTTAGAAGTACAGCTTGATGAGAGAGGAAATATAAAGCGTGATGCAAACTTCCAGACTAGTGAAGAGGGGATTTTTGTTGCCGGCGATGCTGGTCGCGGACAATCTCTGATTGTTTGGGCTATCGCTGAAGGGCGCAGCGCCGCAGCAGCCGTTGATACATACCTAACCGGCGCAACTCAGCTGCCATCTCCGATTGAACCAACTTCTAAACCTCTGATGGTCTAACGTATCGACCATGCGTAGAGCAAAAATAGTGTGCACGATGGGTCCCGCAGTGGACTCTGCCGAAAAAGTAAAAGAGCTCATTCATGCAGGTATGAATATGGCGAGGCTAAATCTGTCTCACGGCACACATGCAGATCACCAATTACGACTTGATCTTGTAAGAGATGGCGCAAAGAATGCAGGAGTTCCAGTCGCCGTCCTTATTGATCTACAAGGTCCAAAGATTCGACTATCTAGATTTGCAGATGGTCCCCATGAACTCTCTCGCGGTGATGTTTTTACTATTACGACAGATGAAATTGAGGGAAGTAAAGAAAAAGTTGGCACCACCTATAAAGGACTGCCAAAGGATTGCAAGCCAGGGGATCGCATACTCATTGACGATGGAAAAGTTACCGTCGAAGTTACAGCTGTAAAGGGAAATGACGTTGTAACCAAAGTTATCGAACCAGGATTAGTAAGCAACAGTAAAGGAATCAATCTGCCAGGGGTGGCGGTTTCAGTTCCTGCCCTTTCTGAAAAAGACATGGATGATCTTCGTTGGGGACTTCGGGCTGGCGCGGATTTTATTGCTTTGTCTTTCGTTCGAAATGCAAAAGATATTGATGACGTCCACAAGATTATGGATGAAGTGGGGATTCGAATTCCCGTCATTGCAAAGATTGAAAAACCTCAGGCTGTGCACAATCTTCAGGAGATCGTAAGTGCATTTGACGGCATCATGGTTGCCCGTGGTGACCTAGGAGTTGAAATGCCAATCGAGGAAGTACCTCTGGTTCAAAAGCGCTGCATCGAATTGGCTCGTGAAGCTGCAAAGCCAGTTATTGTGGCAACTCAGATGCTGGATTCGATGATTAGTAATTCAACTCCAACTCGAGCAGAGGCTACTGATTGTGCAAATGCTGTTCTAGATGGCGCAGATGCCTTGATGTTATCCGGTGAAACTTCTGTTGGAGCTTTTGCTATCGAAGCTGTAGCAACTATGGCCAGAATAATTGCGCGTACAGAAGAGGGCGGCTTCGAGATGATTCGACCTCTTCGAACAACTCCACGAACAAAGGGTGGCGCAATCACTCGCGCAGCAGCAGAAGTAGGTGGAATCGTTGAAGCGAAGTATTTGGTGACATTTACTCAATCAGGTGATTCTGCTCGCCGCATGGCTCGGTTGCGTTCACCCATTCCAATTCTTGCATTCACTCCGGAAGTTGGTACCTACAATCGACTCGCACTGACATGGGGTGTCGAACCCGCAATTGCCTCAATGGTTAAACACACTGATGAAATGGTGAAGCAAACCGACACATTGCTCATCGAATCTGGTCGCGCAAAAGTAGGAGAGGCAGTCGTTATTGTCGCTGGATCTCCGCCTGGAATTCCTGGATCAACAAATGCAATGCGTGTGCACCGCGTGGGCGATGCAGTTGG
>JBIIGW010000085.1:0-4275 GCA_044236295.1 Candidatus Planktophila sp. | reverse complement strand
TTTGGTGCTGCTTTCTTTGCTGCGGCCACGTACTTCTCCTATCGGAATGGTTCGGATCCGTCACCCAAACCTGTTCATGGATAAGCGTGACATCATTTACATCAAAATGCCAACATTTTGTGACATTTTATTTAGCGCGTGTCGCAATTTAATTTTTATATTTTTTTATGCATCTACGAAAAATTCGCAAATTTTGAAAATAGAAAAGAAAAATTACTGAAAAATTAATTATTTTCTGCGATTTTAGAAAAATCATGAATTCTGACCCTCAGATTGAGGGTTTGTGCGTAAATTTCCCTCAAATTTCAGATTTTTGGGCCCATTTTTTGCAAAATCCAGGGCCAATTTTCTCAATTTTGACCAAAAAACTGCCCAGTAGGGACAGGAAAATGCGTGCAATTAATCTGGGGATTCTTGCCAAAAATAGCGGCGAAAAAACCGAAAAAATATTAAAAAAAATTGCCGAAATTTAGTTAAAACTTTGGTCAGCGGTAGGAAAAGCACCACTTCGTACATCGTCAGCAAACTCCTTAGTTGCCGCCGACATTTCGGCCCTTAGATTTCTATATGCCTTAGCCAACTTCGGAGCCTTTTTTGTTAAACCCATTAAGTCAGTCCAGACAAGTACCTGGGCATCGCAGTTAACTCCGGCCCCAATTCCTATCGTTGGAATCGAAAGTGATTCTGTTATCTGTTGTGCCAGTGCAGCCGGCACTAGTTCAAGGACTATGGCAAAGGCCCCAGCGCTTTCTAACGCTTTTGCCGCCTCCACAATCACATCTCCATCACTTCGTCCTTGAACCCTGTATCCACCTAATTGATGCATGGATTGCGGAGTCAAACCCAAATGGCCCATCACTGGAATTCCACTTGCTACAAGTTTTTTTACACTCTCTATCTGTGCACCTTCTAGTTTTACAGCCATGGCTCCGGCCTCTTTGAAAAAGCGGATTGAGGTAGCAAGGGCTAACTCTGGTGAGGCTTCATAGGATCCAAAGGGTAGATCGGCAACTACTAGTGCCCGCTTTGAGCCCCTAACAACTGCGCGGGTTAATGGAATTAACTCATCAACTGTTACGGGAATTGTGTTTTCTTCACCTAAGAAATTATTGCCTGCACTGTCGCCAACTAACAAGACAGGTATGCCCGCTTCATCAAAGATCTCAGCAGTTAATGATTCATATGCAGTGAGCATCGCCCACTTTTCGCCACGTTTTTTTGCAGCAGCTAAATCAAGGATTGTTATTCGTCGATGGTTTGCTCCACCGTAAAGGCTTTCGCCATTTTTCTCTGACATGTATTCCTCTCCTCGAAGCCGATTTCTCAGTCCCCGGGCCATTTGCAACGTGCCGCTATTTTATTAACGGGTTACGCGCCTAAGGGTACCCCCGTTACACTTAATAAATGAAGTTGCGCGTGGCACTTGCCCAGATCAACCCAACGGTTGGTGATTTTGCGGGCAACGCTGCATTGATTCATGAAGCTGTTTCAGAGGCTGCAAATGACGGCGCCCACGTTGTGGTTTTTCCAGAGATGATCGTGACTGGGTATCCAGTTGAAGATCTAGCTCTTCGCCCCTCATTTCAGGCAGCCAGCATTGCCGCTGTAGAAAAAATCGCATCCACCATTACTTCTGACATTGTGGCTGTGGTCGGCTACTTGGATCATGGCCCAAAAAATGCGGTGGCCGTTATTCATCAAGGCCAGATTAAGGCGCGATATTTCAAACAACACCTTCCGAACTATGGGGTTTTTGACGAGTTTAGAAACTTCAAACCAGGGGATAAAAACCTAGTTGTTCGAATCCAAGGTGTGGATGTGGCTATTGCCATCTGTGAAGATATTTGGCATTCAGTCGATGCAATCACCGCCCGTAAACCAGGCCTATTGGTGGTGCCTAACGGCTCTCCCTTTGAGCGAAATAAAGACGATGTTCGTTTAGCCCTAGTTCAAAAGCGCGCACAGGAAATCGGCGCACCCATTGCCTATGTCAATATGACCGGGGGCCAAGACGACCTAGTTTTTGATGGCGACACAATTGTTGTTGATGCCGATGGCGGAGTATTGGCCCGCTCGGCGCAGTTTGTTGATCAGATGTTAATTGTTGACATTGAATGCAGTGAATCTACTTCTACACCAGATCTAGAAATTTCTTGGACCCCAAATAAATCAGTACAGCCCCTTGATGGCCAAGTTGCTGTAAGGCTTTCAGATGAAGAAGAAATGTGGCAGGCCTTAGTTATTGGGTTGCGCGATTATGTTTCAAAAAATGGATTTAGATCTGTTGTCCTTGGACTATCTGGCGGAATTGATTCGGCGCTAGTAGCAGCAATCGCAGTCGATGCCATCGGTGCCAAAGCGGTTAACGGTGTGGCCATGCCAAGTAAGTACTCATCAGATCATTCAATTGAAGATGCGCAGTTACTAGCCGATAACACTGGTATCCATTTTAGAATCACACCGATTGCTCCAATGGTTGATGCCTATCTTGAGAATTTAACGCTAAAGGGTTTGGCCGAAGAAAATCTTCAGGCCCGAGTTCGCGGCACAACGTTAATGGGCATCTCTAATCAAGAAGGACATTTAGTTCTAGCTACGGGCAACAAGAGCGAGTTAGCAGTTGGCTATTCAACTCTTTATGGGGATGCAGTTGGTGGCTTTGCTCCCATTAAAGATATTTACAAAACCGATGTGTGGGCTTTGGCTCATTGGCGAAATCAAAAGGCGATCAAAGATGGCGCAGTTGCTCCCATTCCAGAACGCTCTATAACAAAAGAGCCAAGCGCCGAACTGCGCCCTGGACAAAAAGACTCTGACTCTTTGCCAGATTACAAAGTATTAGACAAGTTATTGATGGCCTATGTTGATCAGGACCACGGATATGAGCAGTTACTCAGTGATGGATTTGATCCGCAGCTTGTGAGACGAGTCCTTTCGTTAGTTGATAAGGCTGAGTACAAGCGTCGCCAGTATCCGCCAGGTACCAAGGTTTCATCCCGTGCATTTGGCAAGGATCGTCGTCTGCCCATGACATCTAAGTGGAGTGAAAACTAAGCCTGATAATCGGCCTTCTTTTTGCAAATACTTCGCAACTCGCAAAAAACTATTGATTCGATAGAATTTAGCCATGCAATCGATCATCACCTGGTTCTTTACACGCAACCGTGTTGTTGATTTCTGCGTTGCCACTCCTGGCTGTTGCTAATTCATTCTTTAGTCCAAAAGCAACGCCAAGTCTTTGCCACAGGCAAAGGCCAGATTCGAGAAGTGAAATCACCAAAACTCAGATAGATCTGAAATATCAGATCAACCCAAGATAGAGCCCGGCCAGATAACAAGAATTTAAAGAACCAAAGGAGATAACAATGAAGGTTTATAACAACATCACAGAGGTATTTGGAAATACCCCACTAGTGCGCATCAACAAGATTACCGATGGTGCTGCGGGAAATGTTTTCGCAAAGCTTGAGTTCTATAACCCAAGTTCTTCAATTAAAGACCGCTTGGGAATTGCAATGATCGATGCTGCAGAGGCAAGCGGTGAGTTAAAGCCTGGCGGAACAATCGTTGAGGCAACATCTGGAAACACAGGTATTGCTGTTGCAATGGTTGCAGCAGCCCGTGGATACAAATCGGTTATGACAATGCCGGAGTCAGTATCAAAAGAGCGTCGCAAGTTGATTCGTGCCTATGGAGCTGAATTGGTTCTAACACCTGCAGCCGAAGGTATGAAGGGCGCAGTCGCAGCGGCAGAAAAACTAGCGGCATCTGGCGCTGTTCTTGTTCGTCAGTTTGAAAACGCAGCAGGACCAGCAATTCACCGCAAGACAACCGGTGAAGAAATTTGGGGAGATACAGAAGGCAAAGTTGATGTCTTTATCTCTGGAATCGGAACTGGTGGAACTATCACTGGTGCCGGACAGTTACTGAAAGAGAAAAACCCAAAAATCAAAGTTATTGGCGTAGAGCCGGCAGCATCACCATTGCTTAACGGTGGGGAACCTGGTCCGCATCCAATTCAAGGAATTGGCGCAAACTTTATTCCTAATGTTTTAGATCGCTCTGTTTATGACGAAATTTTAGATGCAACTGCAGAGGATGCAATTAAGTATGCACGCCGGGCAGCTGCAGAGGAAGGAATCCTTGCAGGAATTTCATCTGGTGCAACTTTGTGGGCAGCAACTCAGATTGCAAAGCGACCAGAGTATGCAGGTAAAAACATTGTTGTTATCTGCGCTTCATCTGGTGAACGCTACCTATCGACGGTTCTTTACG
>JBIIGW010000012.1:0-15779 GCA_044236295.1 Candidatus Planktophila sp. | reverse complement strand
AAAGTTGATTTAGTTACGGGCCCTGGAAATATTTATGTTGCCGCCGCAAAGAGAGCGTTACGGGGTTTGATCGGGATTGATTCAGAGGCTGGACCAACTGAGATTGCAATATTGGCAGATTCCACAGCGCTACCAAGTGACGTTGCTGCGGATTTAATTAGTCAGGCAGAACACGATGTAATTGCTGCAGCGATTTTAGTAACAGATTCACTCCAACTAGCAGAAAAGACTGCAGAAGAGTTAAAAATTCGAGTTGCAGCAACTAAACACTCAGATCGTATTCGACAGGCTCTATCGGGTGTGCAATCAGCGATTGTTTTAGTTGATGATATGAATCAGGGGATTGATGTAGTAAATGCATATGCAGCCGAACACCTTGAAATTCAATGTAGCGATGCTCGCAAAATTTCTACCAAGATAAGAAATGCCGGCGCTGTGTTTATTGGTCGATTTACACCAGTGTCATTGGGTGATTATTCAGCTGGATCAAACCATGTTTTGCCAACGGGTGGATGTGCATGCCACTCAAGTGGATTATCAGTACAAAGTTTCTTACGTGGCCTGCATTTTGTCGAGTATTCGCAAGATGCATTTAGTCAGATTGCAGAAACAGTTGTAACACTTGCCAATGCAGAAGATTTACCGGCCCATGGTGAAGCGATGCTCGCACGATTTGAGAAGTTGCTATGAGTTGGCCAACCTGGTTACCACTTCGTGAAAATCTGCGATCACTTTCACCCTACGGTGCTCCTCAAGTTCCTGCTCAGGCTTTTCTCAATACAAACGAAAATCCATACCCACTCTCTGACCAATTGCAGGAGGCAATAACTCAAGCGGTCTCTCATGTTGCCGCCCAACTCAATCGCTATCCCGATCGAGATGCTGAAAAACTGCGCAACAAATTAGCAAGCTATATCAATGGATTGAGTAAAACAGGTTTTACATTTAACAATATTTGGGTAGCTAATGGCAGCAATGAAGTTATTCAATCAATCTTTTTAGCCTTTGGACAGCGCGCAGCCTTAGGTTTTACTCCTTCGTATTCAATGCACGCCCTCATAGCAAGAGTCAGTAATACTCCTTGGATCGATGGCTCACGTAATTCAGATTTTTCCCTAAATACCCAGGATGCAATCGCCCAGGTTCAACAACATAAACCGACGTTAACATTTATCACAACACCCAATAATCCAACCGGTGGAGCAATTTCAATTACGCAGATCGCAAAGATTGCTGAAGCAGTTAAAGATGTCGGAGGTCTTTTAATTATCGATGAGGCCTACGCTGAGTTTTCTGAGCAGGTCTCTGCTGTTACGTTGATTTCGAAAAATCCACATGTAGTGGTTATTCGAACGATGAGTAAAGCCTTTGCTTTTGCTGGTGCTCGAGTTGGATATTTAGTGGCAGATCCCAAAGTTATAGATGCCATGATGATCGTTCGACTGCCTTATCATTTAAGTTCGATTACACAGGCTGTTGCTGAAGTAGCCTTGGATTTCAAGGATGAGCTGTTAGCCGGAGTAGGTACATTAATTGAGTCCAGAGATTTAATGATTGATGCACTAGCCTCCCTTGGCCTAAGAACTGTCGAAAGCGAAGCCAACTTCATTTTGTTTACGGGCTTCTCGCAAGATGCCAAGCAGTTATGGTCGGATTTACTCAAAAGGGGTGTTCTGATTAGAGATGTGGGATTATCGGGCCACCTTCGAGTGACAATTGGCAATGAGGCCGAAAATACATTGTTTATAAATGCCCTAAAGGAACTGATCTAAAGGAGAAATCGATGAGAACAGCACGCGTAGAGAGAAAAACTAAAGAGTCACATGTCATCGTCGAACTAAATTTAGACGGTCAAGGTGTTATAGATGTTTCCACGGGTGTGCCATTTTTTGACCACATGATGTCCCAACTTGGTAAACATTCTGGTTTTGATTTAATGATCAAGACAACAGGTGATGTTGAAGTCGATTCACATCACAGCGTTGAAGACACCTCACTAGCATTTGGTCAAGCTTTGCGTGAGGCCCTTGGCGAGAAAATAGGAATTCGCCGTTTCGGAGACTCTATGGTGCCTCTTGATGAAGTTTTGGTTCAAGCAGCAGTAGATCTTTCAGGGCGTCCATATCTTGTTCACCGCCAACCAGAGATCGTGGAATTAATTGGTACTTTCGATACAACTCTAGGTAAGCACATTTGGGAATCAATTGTTGCTGAGGCGCGAATTGCATTGCATATTCGTGTTCTAGAAGGTCGAAACGCACACCATGTATTTGAAGCTCAGTTCAAAGCTGTGGCAAGAGCGCTTCGTGATGCGGTTTCACTCGATGGCAGAGTGGCAGGAATTCCTTCAACAAAGGGTTCTCTTTGATCGCAATTCTTGATTATGGATCTGGAAATTTACGATCTGCCGAACGTGCATTTGCAACATCTGGTCAGGACGTTGTTGTTACCTCCAATCCTGTGGTGGCGTTAGAAGCAGATGGCTTAGTTGTACCTGGAGTTGGGGCTTTTTCATCATGTATGGATGGAATCAATGCGATAGATGGCGCCTCAATCGTACGAGAGCGTTTAAAGAAAGAGCGTCCAGTGCTCGGCATTTGTATTGGAATGCAGATCTTATTTGCACATGGAACAGAGGGAACAGAAAATAGTGAGAAATCGCCTCATGAGGGTATAGGTGTATTCGAAGGAATTGTTGATCGGCTACAAGCACCGATACTTCCTCACATGGGTTGGAACACAGTAGAGGCCGATCCACAATCGCTTCTTCTGAAGGGAATAGAAGATCAGTCATTTTATTTTGTCCATTCTTATGCAGCTAAATCCCCAGTAGGCAAGGTTCAAAGTTGGAGCGTTTACGGAGAAAGGTTTCTTTCAGTAGTTGAAGATGAATATCTCAGTGCAACTCAGTTTCATCCAGAAAAATCTGGAACTGCAGGCCTTGCCTTAATCAAGAATTGGATTGGTTCGCTATGAGCAGTTTTTATCTACTTCCGGCCGTTGACGTAAAGGATGGTCGCGCAGTTCGCCTAGTGCAAGGAGAGATTTCTCAAGAGAGTATCTACGGTGCACCTTTGGATGTTGCGTTAGATTTTCAATCTGCTGGTGCAACGTGGCTGCATTTAGTTGATTTAGATGCTGCGTTTGGTCGTGGAGAGAACTCAGAGATTTTGGCCGAAGTTGTAGGTAAGTTAGATATTGATGTCGAACTTTCAGGTGGTATTCGAGACGACGCATCACTTTCCAGAGCGCTAGCAACTGGATGTCGCAGAGTAAATCTAGGAACTGCAGCGCTAGAGAATCCAGAGTGGACAGCTCGCGTAATTGCAGAACACGGCGACCGAATCGCAGTTGGGCTAGATGTTCGCGGTCAAACTCTTGCTGCCAGAGGGTGGACACAAGAAGGTGGAGATCTTTTCGAAACTATTTCACGTTTAGAAAAAGACGGTTGCTGCCGATATGTTGTCACTGATGTTGCAAAAGATGGAACTTTAATGGGACCTAATATAGATCTTTTGAAATCAGTATGCGCCGTGACCAATAAACCAGTAATTGCAAGTGGTGGTATTGCAACACTCGATGATATTTCGGCATTAGCCGAACTTGAAAGTATTGGGGTCGAAGGCGCGATTGTGGGTAAGGCTTTATATGCCGGAGCATTTACTTTGGAACAAGCCTTGCAAGTGAGCAAATCCAGTTCCAGGTAGAGAACAGGTAGAGAATTGGTAGAAAAAGTGAACCGTCAAAAAATGTTGAAGGGGGAATAAAGAGAATGTCTCTTTCTGTGCGAATTATTCCTTGCCTAGATGTCACCGACGGGCGAGTGGTTAAAGGTGTGAACTTTACAAATCTTGTTGATGCAGGCGATCCCGTTGAGATGGCATCACTCTATGGGCTTGAAGGTGCAGACGAGTTAACATTTTTAGATATCTCTGCCTCATCATCTGGGCGAGAAACAACGTTAGAGATCGTTCGTAAAACTGCTGAACAGGTTTTCATCCCATTAACTGTTGGAGGCGGTATTCGCTCGGTCAGTGATGTAGATAAGTTACTTCGAGCAGGGGCGGATAAAGTTTCAATTAATACATCAGCTATTGCGCGACCGGAGCTCATAGCTGAGATAGCAGATCGTTTTGGTTCACAAGTACTTGTGCTGTCGGTGGATGCAAGACGTGCGCGTACCGAATCAGGTTTTGAAGTAACAACACATGGCGGAAGAGAAAGTTCAGGAATCGATGCTTTGAAGTGGGTTGAAAAAGCCTGCCAGCTTGGAGTTGGTGAGATTTTGTTGAACTCTATGGATGCAGATGGCACCAGAGCCGGATATGACATCGGAATGATCACAGCCGTACGTGAAGTTGCAAAGGTGCCACTGATTGCAAGTGGTGGAGCCGGAGCGCTCTCAGATTTTGCCGCTGCTTTAGATGCTGGAGCCGATGCACTGCTTGCCGCAAGCGTCTTTCATTTTGGAACTCATAGAATTGGCGATGTAAAGGCCTATTTAAATAAGCACAATTATCCAGTGCGCAACGTTGTAGTCACATAGGGCAGAATTAACCTATGAGCACATTAGATCCAGCCATCTTAGGGATGCTCAAGGACCCAAATTTACTCATTCCTACAATTGTTCAAGATGACACTTCCTTGCAGGTATTGATGTTGGCCTATTCAAATACCGAGTCATTGGCCTTAACAGTGGAAAGTGGAAATGCTACTTATTGGAGTAGAAGTAGAAATCAATTGTGGGTAAAAGGGGCAACCTCTGGACATGTGCAGTTAGTACGTTCTATTTCATTAGATTGTGATGGCGATGCGATTTTGTTTCGGGTAGATCAAACTGGAGTGGCCTGCCATACCGGCGAAGCTACCTGCTTTCATAAGCCTTTGGGATTAGAGCACTTATGAATTTAGAAGAGTTTCGATCCTACGCAAAAGATTTTAATGTAATTCCTGTCTCTCGTCGCTTACTTGCCGACGGTGAATCACCAGTAGGGGTTTATCAAAAACTCACAAAAAATAGAGAAAATACTTTTTTACTTGAATCTGCCGAACATGATGGAACGTGGGCACGATACTCATTTATTGGTGTTCGAAGCGAAGCGACTTTAAGTGAAAAAAATGGCCTTGCCTATTGGCAGGGAATCGCACCCGCCGGTGCACCTCACGGAACTGATCCGTTAGCAGCCTTAAAAATCTGCGCATCACATTTGCGCTCACCTCAAATTCCAGGTTTACCTCCATTAACAAGTGGCCTCGTTGGATTTATGGGATATGACATTGTTCGCCGATTGGAGAAGCTTCCAAACCTGACCATCAAAGATATTGAACTGCCAGAGCTGTCTTTTATGCTTACAAGTGATCTTGCTGTTTTTGATCACAGTAATGCGACGATAACTCTTATTGCAAATGCCATCAATTGGGATGGAAGCGATGATCGAGTTGATGAAGCTTATGCATCATGTCAGAACAGACTTGATCAAATGGAGTCTGATTTAGCGGCATCACTAAATTCTGAGGTCCAACGAATTCCTGAGTTCACAAAACCTGAGTATGAAGTAAATACTTCGTCAGAGAAGTTCATCTCCAGTGTTTTAAAGATTAAGGAGGAGATTCTTTCAGGAGAAGCTTTCCAAGTAGTGCTCTCTCAACGTTTTTCTATGCAATCTACTGCAGATGCAATGGATGTCTACAGAATGTTGCGCTTGAACAATCCCTCACCGTACATGTATCTCTTTAGGTTTAGCGATGGGATTGAAATTGTCGGTTCAAGTCCAGAAGCACTTGTTAAAGTAAATCAAAAGGATGTGATGATCCATCCAATTGCTGGAACACGGCGCCGTTCGGCCGATCCATATGAAGATGAAGAGTTGGCCCAAGAACTTTTAGCCGATCCGAAAGAGCGTGCCGAGCATTTGATGTTAGTTGACCTTGGGCGCAATGATTTAGGAAGAGTATGTGCGCCTGGAACTGTGGAAGTTGTAGATTTCATGCACATCGAACGCTATTCACATGTGATGCATATTGTTTCGACTGTTACTGGAAAATTAAAAGAGGCAGCGACGCCAATCGATGCACTCTTTTCAGTCTTTCCAGCTGGCACGTTATCCGGTGCACCAAAACCTAGAGCAATGGAGATTATTGAAGAGCAGGAAAATACTCGTCGAGGAGTGTATGGAGGAATAGTGGGTTACATTGATTTCACTGGAAATCTAGACACTGCTATTGCTATTAGAACGGCATTGATTCTTAATGGAACTGCATATGTTCAAGCGGGTGCTGGGATAGTTGCTGATTCTGATCCAGAGAGTGAAAATCAAGAATGCCATAACAAAGCTGCGGCTGTTTTAACGGCCGTACATGCAGCAAATAGATTAGGTGGTAAGTCATGAGCGATTTGATTCCACTTTTCGTCTCTATTGTTCTTGTGATCGCATTAGTCCTTTTACTGAGTTCGAAATTAAAACTTTCTAGTAGATATGAAAGAAAGCCCAGAACTTTAAATTCTTGGAATGCTCAGGATCATGGGATTGACCCAACAGATGATGTGAAGCAATGAGTGCTCTAGATTCAATTATTGCTGGCGTACGGGAAGACTTAGAACAAAGACGTCTACCTATGGGAAAGCTTCTAGAACACCTAGAGATGGCACCGCCCGTTCGTGACTGCTTGCCGAATTTGCTTTCCGAGGAGATCTCAATCATCTCCGAAATTAAACGTTCTTCACCTAGTAAAGGTTCGCTTGCGCCAATTGATGATCCCGCCGGTTTAGCTGCGCAGTACGAACAGGCTGGGGCAGCTGTGATTAGTGTATTAACAGAACGTCGTCGCTTTGGGGGATCGTTAGATGATTTGGATATTGTAAGAAAAGCAGTTGATATTCCAGTTTTACGTAAGGATTTTATGGTCAGTGAGTACCAGTTCTATGAGGCGCGAGCACATGGCGCTGATGTTGTACTTCTCATTGTTGCAGCACTAAGTCAGAATCAATTAGATGACTATTATCAATTGTCCAAAGAACTTGGAATGAAGGCATTAGTGGAAGTCCATACCCACGATGAACTTGAAAGAGCTTTGGAGATTTCCCCTGAGATTGTCGGAGTTAACTCACGAAATCTAAAAACATTGGAAGTAGATACTCAAGCATTTTCACAGTTGATCCCGCAGATTCCATCTGGAATTGCTCGGGTGGCAGAGTCTGGTATTTCCAAACGAGATGATGTCGTCTTTGCACAGGAATGCGGGGCCACGGCAATACTTGTCGGAGAGGCTTTAGTGCGCGCACAATCGCCATCTGTTGCGATCAATGAATTGCTCGGTAGGCTTTAGCAGTGGAAACTTTTGACGTGTTAGGTCACTTTGGCCAATATGGTGGAAGATTTGTACCAGAGGCGCTGATCGGAGCATTAGAGGAACTCGAAGCTGTACACAATCAAACGCAACAGGACCCAGAGTTTCTTGCTGAGTTAGCAGAACTGCATCGCACGTACACAGGTCGCCCAAGCATTATTACTGAGGCAAAGAGATTTTCAGAGCATGCCGGTGGAGCACGTATTTTCCTAAAGCGTGAGGACCTTAACCACACTGGAAGCCACAAAATAAATAACGTACTTGGTCAAGCGTTACTAACTAAACGTATGGGCAAAAAAAGAATAATTGCAGAAACTGGCGCTGGTCAACATGGAGTTGCTGCTGCAACAGCTGCAGCACTTATGGGGTTGGAATGCGTTGTTTACATGGGCGAGGAAGACACTCGGAGACAATCTCTTAACGTTGCACGTATGAAATTATTAGGCGCCGAAGTTGTTGCTGTTACGTCTGGCTCAAAAACATTGAAAGATGCAATCAACGAAGCAATGCGTGATTGGGTAACAAATGTTCATGACACTCACTACATGCTTGGAACAGTTGCTGGACCACATCCATTCCCAACCATGGTTCGTGATTTTCACAAGATAATTGGCGAAGAATCACGCGAGCAGATGTTGGAGTTAACAGGTCGACTTCCAGACGCCGTTCTTGCGTGCATTGGCGGAGGCTCAAATGCAATTGGAATCTTCAATGCATTCATTCCAGATACTGGAGTCAGATTAATTGGTTTAGAAGCAGGTGGCGATGGAGTAGAGACTGGCCGCCATGCAGCGACAATCACGGGCGGTACACCTGGGGTTTTGCACGGAACTCGCTCGTATGTTCTTCAAGATGAAAACGGGCAAACAGTTGAGTCCCATTCAATCTCTGCCGGTCTTGATTATCCAGGTGTTGGTCCAGAACACGCGTACTTACACGATCTTGGTCGCGCCGAATATAGAGCTATCAATGATGATGCGGCGATGAATGCATTTGCATTACTGAGCAAAACTGAGGGAATTATTCCTGCGATAGAAACCGCCCACGCCTTAGCTGGTGCTTTGATAATTGGTAACGAACTTGGACCGAAAGCTAATTTGCTCATAAATCTTTCGGGTCGGGGAGATAAAGATGTTCAAACTGCGGCGCAGTATTTTGGGATTCCTCTGTAATGACTGCTTTAGATTCAGTGTTAGCAAAATGCCGAAGTGAAAATCGCGCAGCGCTTATTGCCTACATTCCGGCAGGTTTTCCCTCTAAACAGGGATGTCACAAAGTTATTCAAGTTTTGGCAGATGCCGGCGTTGATGCAATAGAAATTGGATTTCCATATAGCGATCCAGTTATGGATGGGCCAGTAATTCAAGAGGCAGCAGATATTTCACTCCAAGGCGGTACGCAGGCATCAGATGTATTTGCAGCGTTAAAAACTGCATCGGATACCGGAGTTGCATCTGTTGTTATGACGTACTGGAACCCTATTGAAAGATATGGTGTTGAAAAATTTGCTGCATCAATTTCAGATAATGGGGGATCAGGGGTTATTACTCCAGATTTAACTATTGAGGAATCAAAAGGGTGGTTAGAAGCAACTCAATCACATTCTATTAATCCAATCTATGTTGTTGCACCCAGCACAAAAGATGCGCGTTTAGCCCGTGTAACTTCTGCGACAGGTGGCTTCATTTATGCCGCCAGCTCTATGGGCGTAACTGGCACGAGAGAAACTGTTTCTCTTGATGCCAAGGATTTAGTTTCTAGAATTAGAAAAGTAACTCAACTGCCGGTTTGTGTTGGATTGGGTGTTTCAACTCGTGAACAAGCACGATCTCTGGCTGCCTATGCCGATGGCGTAATTGTGGGCTCTGCCTTCATCAAACTTTTACTAAATTCTAAAGATGAACAATCTGGATTAGATGCTGTTTCACATCTTGCCAAGGAATTGGCTTTAGGTGTTCGAGAAGGACGATAGGTTACTATTGAGGCCATGTCAGAGCTCCTCGTAGTTAGTGCACGTCGTGTGCGCAATGCATATTTGACCATGCTGGTGTCAGCATCATTGAGTCTGTTTGCTGCGATGATTTTGTCGATTGATGCATTTAAACTGGCCAAAGATGAAAATGTTGATCTCTCTTGCAGCATTAACGCCGTTGTCTCATGTGGCAAAGTCGCACTCTCTTGGCAATCAACGGTTTTTGGGTTCCCTAACTCTTTTATTGGATTGATGTTTGAGTCGGCAGTTATCACGATCGCAATTGCAGGATTGATGCAGGTTCGCTTCCCAAATTCGTTAATTAGGATTGCCTTCTTTATTTATTCTGCCGCGTTACTTTTTGCCTTATGGTTATTTTCTCAATCATTTTTTGTAATCAAGGCATTTTGCCCTTGGTGCATGTTGGTTACAGTCTCAACAATCTCAGTCTTTATGAGCATGCTTAGAGTCAATGTGTATCAAAACTCTTTTAATTGGTCAGAGGTCAATCATCAGAGAGTTCTCAGATTTATTCTTCAAGGTCGTGACTATGCGGCTATGTACATCATTTATGCCGTCATCGCCGCGGGCATCATCTGGAAGTACGGAACCTATCTTTTGCCTGACTTTCTCTACAACTAGCCCCAAGCATCTTGAGGCAGTGAGAAATCCTTAACTCGAACAAATCCTGAGACGTATTACTAGAGAGCCATCAAGTGATGGCCGTTAGTCATATGACTTATTCGGAATTCTTGGGTGGTTTGGATTTGGCCTGGGCAATAATTTATCTATACTTTAACCCTGAATAGGATTTAGTACGGGTGATTCTAATAATTCGACAGGGGACATTTCATGGCACAGCAAAAAGGCAAAAACGGCGACAATGCAAATCGTTGGATTGTTCTTGCGATGGTTTTGCTTGTAATCGGAACCGGCGTTGCATTTTCGATCATGGGACAAAACAACAAAGAGAATGCACCTTTAGCTGGTCTTGATGGAATCACATTAAAGCCTGCAGTTGTTTCTACGATTGATGTGGACAATGGTTCTGCTATTACCTTTAATCCTGGTCTTCCAACTCAGGTTGATGTTTGGGAAGACCCTCAGTGCCCTTCATGTAAACGCTTTGAAAATGCCATGGGAGATTACTTAAACTCTTTGGTGCGCGATAAGCAAGCGACTGTGAGATTCCATGTTTTGTCATTCCTTGGTCCTGAATCAGTGCGCTCTGCTAATGCAGCATTTTGTGCAGCCGATGAGAATCAGTTTTTAGATTTTCATGACGCGCTATATACCGTTGAATCTCCAGGTGAGGGTTCAGGCTTTTTTAGCAGTGAGACTCTCATCAAGATCGGAGAGAAGATCGGCATAAAGTCACCAAAGTTTGCAGAGTGTGTCTCTAATGGATCTAAGGCAGAGCTTGTCCAAGCACACTATGACTCAATGGGTAAATTTGGAGTTCAAGGAACTCCAACTGTGTTTATCAATGGCAAAGTATGGAAGCCAACTTCCGGAGACTTTAATTTAGATGAGTTTCGTTCGGCTGTAGAGGCTGGATAAAGTTTGAACGTTGCCTTCCCAACGCCATCGGTTTCGGCGTTAGAGATTGGACCATTCACAGTTCATTTCTATGCACTCTGCATTATCACGGGTATAGCTGTTGCAATTTGGTTGGGAGATAAACGCTTTAGGGCAAAAACTGCCCACGGTGAATCTGTTGTTGCAGAGGTTGCAATTACAGCTGTTCCTGCAGGAATAATCGGTGGTCGGATCTATCACGTGATTTCATCACCAGCGGCATATTTTGGAACTAATGGTCAGCCAATAGATGCGTTCAAAATTTGGGAGGGTGGCTTAGGGATTTGGGGTGCGATCTCTATCGGACTTTTTGCGGCTTTTTTGCGGTATCGAATGTTGCAAAAGAAATTAGATCTTCCATCTTTTTCAGTATTTGCAGACAGTCTGGCTCCTGGCATTTTGTTCGCACAGGCAATTGGTCGCTTTGGAAACTGGTTCAATGGAGAACTTTTTGGACGCCCACTAGATACATGGTGGTCACTACAAGTTCCACTCCAATATCGACCAGATGGTTATAAACAATTCGAAAGTTTTCATCCCACATTTTTGTACGAGGCGATTTGGTGTTCACTTGTGGCCGTTGCACTTATTTACTTTGGTAAGCGGTTAAAGCCTGGTCAAAGTTTTGCGGCCTACGTTGTCGCCTACTGCTTCGGACGTCTGTTTATTGAGTTAATTCGAATTGATATTGCGAACACGATAGCTGGGCTTCGAGTAAATGTGTGGGTGAGTCTGCTTGTTGGCGCTCTTTCGCTGGTCTATTTTCTGCGTGCCGCTAAGGAGAGACCAAAGTCTTAATGTAGGCTGACAATCATGAGCCTAGAAGACGTCTATCGGCGCAACTTGCAACACCGCACGCACCGTGCCGGATGGTTACGGGCTGCAGTCTTGGGCGCAAATGATGGATTGGTCTCTACAGCCGCCTTAATGATTGGTGTTGCCGCTGCGGGAAAGAATGACTTTCTCTTAACTGCAGGAGTTGCCGGAATTACTGCAGGTGCAATGTCTATGGCAGTTGGCGAATATGTCTCAGTCAGATCTCAAAATGATGTTGAAGAATCTGATCGGCTTTTGGAGATGGAGCATTTAGCCACTGACCCAGAATCAGAACTAATTGAGTTGCAACATATTTATATTCAACGTGGACTTACTCCAGAATTAGCGATGCAAGTTGCACTACAGATGCATCAGAAAGATGCGTTAGAGGCGCATTTGCGAGATGAACTTGGTCAGCATCCACACACTAAAGCCAGGCCAGTTCAAGCTGCAATTGCATCGGCAATCTCTTTTACAGCAGGTGGCCTGGTTCCATTTGCGGGAGCTTTTGCTCCAACTGTTGGCGCACAGTTTTGGTCGATCGTTCTCTTTACTTTAGGCGGACTGCTCATCACTGGAATAGTCAGCGCAAGACTTGCAGGCTCTCGGATCTTGTCTCCAACAGTTCGAGTCATGCTCGGAGGAAGCCTGGGCATGCTTATTACCGCTGGAATTGGAAAGCTCGCCAATATTTCAGGGCTGTAATCTCACACAATTTAGGGCGACACAAACCTGCCTTCTTGCTAGGCTTTCCCCTTAAGTAGTTCGGGCCAAGGATGTCCCATTTTTTCGGACAATCTGTAGGAGCGGTTATGGCCCTCGCAAGTAATTATCCACAAGCTCAAGGGCTTTATAACCCTGCCAATGAACATGATGCTTGTGGTGTTGCAATGGTTGCTACGCTCAACAAAATAGCAACACATGAAATTGTTTCTAAGGCATTAACAGCCCTTCGCAATATGGAGCACCGAGGAGCATCAGGTGCCGAGCCTGATAGCGGAGATGGCGCTGGAATCCTGATTCGAATTCCCGATGCATACTTTCAAGAAGTTACAGAGTTTAATCTTCCATCTGCCGATTCCTATGCTGCAGGTATCGCTTTTGTTGCACAAGGAACGAGTTTCAAAGATGAAATAAAGAAAATTGCCGAAGAAGAAGGTCTTAATGTTTTGGGATGGCGTGAAGTTCCCATTAATCCAAGTTCTTTGGGAAAAACTGCAATTTCAGTCATGCCAGAGTTTCATCAACTATTTGTTTCAGGTAAAAATGGTGAAAGTGGAATAGTTCTAGATCGTCTAGCCTTTTGTTTCCGAAAAAGAGTTGAGCACTCCCTAGAAGTTTATTTTCCGTCACTTTCATCTCAGACCATTGTTTATAAAGGCATGCTCACTACTGGCCAACTTGAAGAGTTCTTTCCAGAGCTATCAGATGAGCGCGTCATCTCACCTTTAGCATTAGTTCACTCTCGTTTTTCGACAAATACTTTTCCATCATGGCCACTTGCTCATCCTTACCGCTTTATTGCTCACAACGGAGAAATCAATACGGTCAAGGGAAATCGAAATTGGATGCGCGCCCGCGAATCATTGCTAAAGAGCGATGTCATTCCAGGAGACCTCAACAGACTTTTTCCAATTGTTCAGATGGACGGTTCTGATTCAGCATCATTTGATGAAGTTCTAGAACTTCTCTATTTAGGTGGACGTTCACTTGCTCACGCAGTGTTGATGATGATTCCAGAAGCATGGGAGAACCATGCATCAATGCCAAAGAACCGTCGTGACTTTTACGCATTTCACTCATCTTTGATGGAGCCTTGGGATGGGCCAGCGTGTGTGACTTTTACAGACGGTCATCAAGTTGGAGCAGTTCTAGATCGCAATGGTCTGCGTCCATCTAGATATTGGGTCACAAAAGATGGACTTGTAGTTCTTGCATCTGAAGTAGGAGTTCTTGATATTCCTGCAGAAAATGTAGAACGCAAGGGTCGCTTACAACCCGGAAAAATGTTTTTGGTTGATATTGAACAAGGGCGCATTATTGAAGATGGCGAAATTAAAGATGAGTTGGCTAATGCGGCCCCCTATGGCAAATGGCTAGAAGATGGAATGGTTAAGTTAAGCGAGCTTCCATCTCGTGAACATATTGTCTATCCGCACTCTTCTGTCGTTCGACGACAACGTGCATTTGGTTACACAGAAGAAGATCTACGCATTTTGATCACTCCTATGGCCAAAAACGGTATGGAGCCGTTGGGCTCTATGGGAACAGATACACCGATTGCAGCTTTATCGGAAAAGCCTCGATTGATTTTTGACTATTTCTCTCAGCTATTCGCTCAGGTAACTAATCCGCCTTTAGATGCAATTCGCGAAGAGCTAGTTACAAGTTTGGGAACATCAATGGGTCCAGAACATAACCTTCTTGATCCGAGTCCAGAAAGTTGTCGCCAAGTCTCATTAGCATTTCCAGTCATTGACAATGATGAGTTAGCCAAGATCATCAACATTAATGCCGATGAGGATTTTCCCGAGTTGAGCGCTCATGTAATCCGTGGACTTTTTAATGTCTCTAAGGGTGGAGATGGACTTCGAGATCGCCTCAACGAAATTAAAAAAGAAGTTTCTCAAGCCATCAAAGACGGCGCTCACATCATTGTCCTATCAGATCGAGATGGCGACGCAGAGGATGCTCCGATTCCATCATTGTTATTAACTGCAGCAGTTCATCACCACCTCATTCGAGAAAAAACCCGCACGACAGTCGGCCTTGTAGTAGAAGCCGGTGACGTACGAGAAGTTCATCATGTTGCCTTGCTAATCGGTTATGGAGCTGCATGTGTGAATCCGTATTTAGCTATGGAGTCTGCTGAAGATCTAGTACTCCAAGGAGTTATTACCGGTATTACACCTGAAAAGGCTGTTAAGAATCTCATTAAGAGCTTAGGTAAAGGTGTCTTAAAAGTAATGTCAAAGATGGGCATTAGCACAATTGCCTCTTATACCGGCGCGCAAGTTTTTGAAGCGATTGGTCTGTCACAAGAAGTTGTAGATGAGTATTTTGTGGGAACAACATCGCGCTTAGGTGGGGTTTCACTTGATGTTATTGCCCAAGAAACCATTGCCCGACACAACATTGCATATCCACCTGGGGGAGAAGTTCCTGGAACAAAACGCTTACCAATCGGTGGTGAATACCAATGGCGCCGTGAAGGTGAGCCGCATTTGTTTGATCCGGAAACAGTCTTTACGCTTCAACATTCAACAAGAAATAAGCGCTATGACATCTTTAAGAGGTATACCGATCGCGTTAACGAGCAAAGCTCGAGATTAATGACTTTGCGAGGCTTATTTGAATTCAATGGTGGCGCAAACAAACCGATTTCAATTGATGATGTGGAACCAGCAAGTGAGATCATTAAGAGATTCTCAACCGGTGCGATGTCTTATGGATCAATCTCAGCCGAAGCTCACGAAACCTTGGCAATTGCCATGAACCGCATTGGCGGCAAATCCAACACTGGTGAAGGTGGGGAAGAGATTGAGCGATACACCCCAATGGCAAATGGAGATTCAAAGCGATCTGCAATCAAGCAAGTTGCTTCCGGTCGTTTTGGTGTAAATAGTAATTACCTAGTTAATAGTGATGATATTCAGATTAAAATTTCTCAGGGCGCCAAGCCAGGAGAGGGAGGCCAGCTTCCGGGATACAAGGTCTATCCATGGATTGCAAAGGCTCGTTACTCAACACCTGGTGTTGGGCTGATTTCTCCTCCGCCTCACCATGACATTTATTCAATTGAAGATTTAGCTCAACTTATCCATGACTTAAAGAATGCAAACAAGAATGCGCGAATACACGTCAAACTTGTCGCAGAAGTAGGAGTGGGAACGGTTGCTGCAGGAGTTTCAAAGGCACATGCTGATGTTGTTTTGATTTCCGGTCATGATGGTGGAACCGGTGCATCACCATTGACCTCCCTCAAGCATGCCGGAGCGCCTTGGGAACTTGGATTAGCAGAGACTCAACAAACACTATTGCTTAATGGTCTGCGTGATCGCATTGT
>JBIIGW010000084.1:0-4329 GCA_044236295.1 Candidatus Planktophila sp. | reverse complement strand
AAGCACTTGAGTACCATCCAAAAGTTGGAATCTGCCTTGATACATGTCATGTTTTTGCAGCAGGACATGACATCGCTACAAAAGGAGGAATGACGGCAACTATCGATCTTTTGGTAGAAATTGCAGGAATTGAGAGATTTAAACTTGTCCATGCAAATGATTCCATGGATGTATGCGGTGCACTAAAAGATCGCCACCAAAATATTGGTGAAGGCCATATCGGAATTGATCCATTCAAAGAACTGCTTAAACATCCAGCGGTTGCAAATGCGCCATTAATTTTGGAAACTCCTGGCTTAGAGCCAGCCCATAAAAAAGAGGTTGCACTCCTCAAGAAACTGCGTGGATAGTGTCTGTTCGCCATCAGCTTCAATTAAAACTTGCTCCCTGGGCACTTCTAGGTGTGGCTGCAGCTTGGGGCTTGGCATTTGTAGTCATGAAGGACGCCATTGAGCGACAAAGTGTCAACAACTTCCTATTTACTCGATTCACATTAGCAGTTGTTGTAATGCTCTTGATTAGACCTCAGGTAATTAAGAAGTTTAATAAAGATTTGCTCTTGCGTGGATCCATGGCCGGTATCTTTTTAGGATTCGGATACATATTTCAAACTTTAGGTCTTGAGCGAACTGGCGCTGCGATCACAGGTTTTATTACAGGGCTTTATGTTGTACTCACTCCACTTTTGGCATCATTTGTACTAAAGGAGCAAATCAGTAGATTTGTTTGGCTTTGTATTTTCATTGCCACAATTGGGCTGGCCTTACTGTCGGTACAGGGTTTTTCAGTTGGATTCGGTGAGATGCTTGTGCTGATGAGTGCAATTTTCTTTGCTGCTCACATCATCGCTCTTAGCAAGTGGTCACCCGGGCGAGATGTCTATGCAATGACAGTTGTTCAGTTGACTATCTGCGCATTGATGGCAGGTATTGCATCCATCCCAGAAGGCTATTCCCCTCCACCAGATAGAGGAGTTTGGGCCGTTGTTGTGTTTACGGCAGTTTTTGCAACAGCCGTGGCTTTCATAATCCAGACCTGGTCTCAAGCTCACATTAGCGCGACAAAGGTTGCCGTAATCCTTACTATGGAAGTTGTCTTTGCTGCATTGTTTGCTGTCATCTTCGGTGGAGAAGTATTGACTCTGCAAGTACTCCTGGGAGGAAGTTTGGTTCTTTTAGCCATGTATTTGATTGTGCTGAAGGAAGAGAAGTAACCTTGCAACATGGCCATTGATCTTCGGAGTGACACTGTCACCAGACCCTCTGCAGGGATGAGAGATGCAATTGCCACAGCGCCAGTTGGAGATGATGTTTATGGAGATGATCCAACAGTTAATTCTTTAGAAGATCGCGTTGCCGAAATGTTTGGTAAAGAAGCCGCTCTCTTTGCCCCAACTGGTTCGCTTGCAAATCAACTAGCCATTCGAATGTTGGTGGCACCAGGAGAAGAATTAATTGCAGAGACTAATAGTCATATTGTGCGAGCCGAACTTGGTGCTGCTGCCGTTTTCAGTGGGATTACAACTCGAACTTTTCCTTCTAAAAATGGTTCCCTGCTAGCAAACGATGCTCTGAACATCGCTCGCCCAAATAGTGGACCTTATCTTGTCTCAACAACTGCAATTGCCGTCGAAAACACTCATAATTTTGGCGGTGGAACGGTTCAGCCAATCTCAGAGATTAAAAAGCTGCGCGAAGGTGCAAATGAAATGGGAGTAGCCCTTCACCTTGATGGGGCAAGAATTTGGAATGCACATGTAGCATCTGGAACATCACTCATTGAATATGGAAAAAACTTCGACACGATCAGCGTCTGTTTTTCAAAAGGCCTAGGGGCTCCTATCGGCTCAGTCATGATCTCTTCAAAAGAAATCGTTACTAGAGCTCGTGTGTGGAGAAAACGCTACGGAGGCGGAATGCGTCAAGTTGGTTTATTAGCAGCCGGTGCTCATTATGCGTTGGACAACAACATTAATCGACTTTCAGAAGATCATCGACGTGCAAAAGAGATTGCCATTGAGATTGCAAAGATTGATTCATCCTTAATCGATTCTTCCATCGTTGAAACAAATATCGTTGGGATAGATTTGACAGCACTTTCGATTTCGGCTGCAGAACTTGCGGTTCGATGTAAAGACGCCGGCTTATTGATAAGTGCATTGGGTCCCAAATATGCGCGCCTTGTTACTCACCTAGATTTTGATGACACACAATGCCAACAAGCAATTGAAATCTTAAAGAAAACCCTCGTGGCTTAAAAGCCATCGTTTCTTTTCAACTCCAAATGCATAGTTTCCTAAGGCGCCGCCTGTTTTCACAATTCGATGACATGGAACAACCAACATAATTGAATTATTCGCACATGCTGTGCCGGCGGCTCGAACAGCTGCTGCAGATCCTGCGCGCGCTGCTAAATCGGAATAGGTCCAAGTTTTACCAGGAGCAATCTTTCTCATCGCTTTCCATGCTGACTGAGAAAATTGTGGTCCTCCTTGACGAACTTGGATTCCATTTAGCGCAGTTAAATCTCCGTCAAAATAATCTTGAATGAGATCTGAAATAACCGGTATGTGCTTTACGCTCTTTGCATCTTTACTAGGCTTTAAAGCAGAGACAGTACTCAGATTTGCGCCGATCAAAATATGATCATCTGCCAAAAGATTGAGTGTCCCGATAGGCGTCTTGCAGGAAGTTATGAGTTCGGGCACAGCCCTAAGTTAGCGATCACGCAACATTTCAGCAACTAAAAATGCAAGCTCTAGGGATTGAGAGTGATTGAGTCGAGGATCGCAGGCTGTTTCATATCGAGATGCTAGATCTTCGTGTGAGATCTCTTCCCCTCCTCCAACGCACTCTGTGACATCATCACCGGTTAGTTCAATGTGAACACCGCCTGGATGAGTACCAAGTGCTTTATGGACTTCAAAAAATCCCTTTACTTCATCCATAACGTCATCAAAACTTCGAGTCTTGTATCCAGTTGGTGCTTCGTATGTGTTTCCATGCATTGGATCGCAAACCCATAAAACTTTAGCACCAGATTTTGTTACACCATCGACTAGTGCAGGTAGCAGTTCACGAATTTTTCCCGCTCCCATGCGTGTAATAAATGTAATGCGACCTGGTTCACGATTGGGATCCAACTTATCGATAAGGGCCAAGGCGTCATCAACAGTTGATTTTGGACCCAACTTAATTCCAATTGGGTTTCGAACCTTTGAAGCAAAATCAACATGGGCGCCATCTAATTGCCGCGTGCGCTCTCCTATCCAAATGAAATGCCCTGAAACATCATAGGCATCACCAGTTCGGGAATCGATGCGCGTTAATGCCTTTTCATACTCCATGATCAATGCTTCATGACTCGAGAAAAAATCTACTGACTTGAAACTCTCTGGATCTACTCCCGCAGATTTCATGAAGGAAAGTGCGCGACCAATTTCATTTGCCATCTGCTCATAGCGATCTCCAACTTTGGAATCGCGGATGAAGCCCTTATTCCACTCATGAACTTGGCGAAGATCTGCATAACCACCTTGAGTAAAAGCGCGTACTAAGTTAAGAGTTGCAGCTGAAGTGTTGTAAACACGAACTAAGCGCGCAGGATCTGGAGTACGAGATGCCTCCGTAAATTCAATGTCATTAACCGCATCTCCGCGATATGCAGGGAGTGTGACTTCGCCTCGTGTTTCAAAATCACTTGAGCGAGGCTTTGCAAACTGCCCTGCCATACGACCAACTTTGATAACTGGAAGACTAGAGTAATACTGCAGCACAGCTGCCATTTGTAAAATTGTTTTAATACGATTTCTAATTGAATCAGCAGTAGCAGCTACGAAAGTTTCTGCGCAGTCTCCGCCTTGCAGCCAAAATGCTTTTCCTTCTGCAGCTAGCGCAATTCGAGCTTTTAAATCATCACATTCACCAGCGAAAACCAATGGAGGCAACCCTTTAAGTTGGGAAACAGCAGCTTTGATCGCTGGACCCTCTGGTCCACCTGGCCATTGAGGTTGTTGCGCCGCAACAAGGCCAGGAGTAAAGAGATTTTCTAAGTTTGCGCTCATTGGGAAAGTGTAGAGACTAGTTAGTTAACTGCGCTGGGCAATTAACCAAAGAAGATCTCAGACTCCTTATAGAGCTCTAGTGGGACTACCTTAAGTTTCTCTGTTGCAGAGGCCAATGGAACGCGCACGATATTTGTACCGTGCAAAGCCACCATCTTGCCCCAGTCACCCTCATGAGCGGCAGTGATTGCCTGTAATCCAAATCGAGTAGCTAAAACTCGGTCGAATGCGCTCGGTGTTCCACCACGCTGAATGTGGCCCAGAAC
>JBIIGW010000083.1:0-4339 GCA_044236295.1 Candidatus Planktophila sp. | reverse complement strand
CGCCGTACTAATGAAGCCGTTGGCGATTTAGTTTTCTCAGATGTTCCAGGAAGAGTTGCAAAAGCGCTGATTGATTTGGGTGAGCGATTTGGAAAACAAACTGACGAAGGATTATTAGTCAATCATGATTTAACTCAGGAAGAGTTGGCACAACTTGTTGGTGCATCTCGTGAAACAGTAAACAAAGCACTTGCTGATTTTGCAGGTCGTAACTGGTTAAAGCTTGATGGACGCGCAGTTCTGATTACTGATTTAGAAAGACTTACTAAGCGCAGTAAGTAACTTTAACTTGCGCCAACTTTGCTTGAATCAATATTTCTAATCAGTGATTTCGACTGTTAATTCAATTTCAACAGGTGAGTTCAGGGGTAGCTCTGCAATTCCTACCGCGCTGCGTGCATGTTTTGCACCATCGCCCCAAATAGAGATGAATAGCTCTGATGCTCCATTGACAACTGCTGGGTGATTAACAAAACCTGCAACACCATTTACATACCCAACTACACGCACAATCTTGGTAATTTTATTTACATCGGCAACTGTCTCTACTGCTGCCAAAGCATTGAGGGCACAAATCTGGGCTAATTCTTTAGCTCGCTCAGGAGTTATCTCTCCATCAACTTTTCCGGTTGCAACCATTTCACCATTAAGCAATGGCAATTGACCGGCCGTAAACACCAGATTTCCTGTTCGGATCGCAGGAACATATGCAGCAACTGGCTTTGCAGTAACTGGAAGTTCTAGGCCCAGTTCTTTAAGTTTTGATCGAACATCTACTTTATTCATGTGCTGGCTCTTTTCATGCAGTTGCAAGTCATCCAATAGCTCTCTTCATGTAGGCAACCAACTGCTCACCGGTACCAGGTGCTGGAATTACCTGTACAAGTTCCCAGCCATCTGAGCCCCATGTATCCAAAATCTGTTTTGTTGCATGTGAAAGAAGCGGAACAGTTGCATATTCATACTTAATCATTTATTCAAACTCTCTTTAACTAAGGATGAAACCAGCGCTCCATCAGCTTTGCCTGCGATTTTTTGTTTAATTGCACCCATAACTTTGCCCATATCTGCCGGGCCTGCAGCACCGGTTGATGTAATTGCATCAGCAATAATCTTTTTGATCTCATCGGCGGTTAACTGGGCAGGAAGATACTTCGCAATTACCTCTCCTTCGGCCTTTTCTAATGCTGCTTTTTCTGGATGACCAGCACTTTCAAATGCCTCGGCGGTCTCCCGACGCTTTTTTGCTTCCCGAGAGAGAACAACGATTAACTCTTCATCACTTAAAGTGCGTGCTTCTTTACCAGCAACCTCTTCATTAGTAATTGCAGTAAGAACCATCCGAATTGTTCCGGAGACAACTTCATTGCGTCCGCGAATTGCATCGGTTAAATCTGCTCGTAAAGTTTCCTTGATACTCATTTCGTTAACTCTACAGCCAATAGCTCGCCAATCTGCGCCGTATTGAGCGCGGCCCCCTTGCGTAAGTTGTCGCCGCACAGGAACAGATCGATTGATTTCTTATCATCTAGTGATTGGCGCACGCGACCAACCCAAGTTGGATCCGTCCCCACAACGTCATTAGGTGTTGGAAACTTTTTATTTTCTGGGTCATCAAGCAAAATCACTCCAGCAGCTTTTTCAAGAATTCTTTGAGCGGCTTTTCTAGTAACTACATTTTTAAACGTTGCGTGTACAGCAAGTGAGTGTGTGGTTAAGACTGGCACACGTACACACGTTGCAGAGACTTTTAGTTTTGGCATTCCTAAAATCTTGCGGGACTCATTGCGCACTTTGAGTTCTTCTGATGTATATCCCGCTTCAGATAAAGATCCTGCCCATGGAATTACGTTGAGTGCAAGTGGTGCTGGAAACGGTGAAGTGTCTTTAATGACTTTCCGAACATCTGAGGTTGCCTCTCCTGCATTTGTTCCAGCAATTTTAGAGATTTGATCACGCAATCCATCTATACCTGGTTGTCCAGCACCGGATGCTGCTTGATATGAAGCGACAACAAGTTCCTTCAACTCAAACTTTTTATGTAGTGCGCCCATTGCAACAATCATTGACATTGTTGTGCAGTTTGGATTGGAGATAATTCCTTTTGGTCTTTTCTTCGCAGCTTTTGGATTAACTTCCGGAACAACCAATGGCACTTTTGGATCCATACGAAAAGCACCCGAGTTATCTACAACTATGGCACCGCGCGAGACTGCAATGGGAGCCCACTTGGCAGAGATCTCATCTGGTACATCAAACATTGCAACATCTATGCCATCAAAGGCCTCGGGGGAAAGTGCAACAACAGTTAGCTCTTGCCCACGGCAAACAAGTTTTTTGCCTGCACTTCGAGCAGATGCAATTAAACGAATTTCGCCCCATACGTCTTTGCGCTCAGACAAAATTGAGAGCATGACAGTTCCAACCGCACCTGTTGCACCTACAACAGCTAATGATGGTTTCTTTTTGCCCTTACTCATCGTCCTGTCCCTCCATAAACAACGGCTTCATTTTGATCTGCATCGAGTTCAAAAGCAGTGTGTGCAGCCTTTGCGCCTCTTTCTAAATCTGCTTCGCGGCAAATAATTGAGATTCGAATTTCTGAGGTTGAAATCATTTCGATATTAATTCCAGCATCAGAGAGTGCGCCAAAGAAAGTTGCTGTAACACCAGGGTGTGAGCGCATTCCCGCACCGACAAGAGATAACTTACCGATTTGATCATCATATTGAATGGAAGAAAAGCCAACCTCTCCTTGGAGCTTTTGCAAAATAGCAGTTGCTTCTGCACCTTCTGCTTTAGGTAGAGTAAATGAAATATCGGTTAGTCCAGTTGCTGCTGCAGAGACATTTTGCACAATCATGTCGATGTTGATGTCGGCATCTGCGATAGCTTGAAAGATACGCGCTGCAACACCAGTGCGATCAGGCACACCAACGATTGTAATTTTGGCTTCACTCTTGTCATGAGCGATTCCTGAGATGATTGCTTGTTCCATGGCGCCTCCTTCTGGATGATCTTTGACCACCCATGTTCCTTCGTTATTAGAAAAAGATGATCGTACGTGAATAGGTAAGTTAAATCGGCGTGCATACTCAACACAACGCAGGTGCAATACTTTTGCACCGCTTGCTGCCAGCTCTAACATTTCGTCATAAGTAACAGTCTTTAATTTTTGCGCACTGGGGACAACGCGTGGATCTGCACTGAAGACTCCATCAACATCTGTATAAATCTCACAGACATCTGCATCCAATGCTGCAGCCAATGCAACCGCAGTTGTATCACTACCACCGCGGCCTAAAGTTGTTACATCTTTTGTATCCTGTGAAATTCCCTGAAATCCAGCAACAATTGCAATTGCGCCAGTATCAAGTGCTTCTTTGATTCGCCCTGGAGTGACATCAATGATGCGTGCACGACCATGTGCTGAAGTTGTGATTACACCCGCTTGGCTTCCAGTAAATGAAAGTGCTTCATGGCCCAAATTGTTAATGGCCATTGCAAGTAGCGCCATTGAAATTCGCTCACCAGCTGTAAGTAGCATGTCTAACTCGCGGCCTTGAGGAATTGGGGTTATCTGCTCAGCTAAATCAATAAGCTCATCAGTTGTATCGCCCATCGCTGAGACCACGACGACGACCTGATTGCCATCGCGCTTGGTGGCCACAATTCGATTGGCCACGCGCTTCATGCCTTCGGCATCAGCTACAGATGAGCCTCCAAATTTTTGAACAATTAATCCCATGCATTAATCATGAAGCATGCGAAAGGTTGGGGCTACCCGATTTTCCTATATTCTCATATATTGAGACGGCAAAACTCTCAAATAATGAGACTGACTCCTCTTTTGTGGTTATACGTCCCGACGGCCTTCAAAGGCGCGGCCAAGGGTTACTTCATCTGCGTATTCAAGATCCCCGCCCACCGGTAGACCGCTAGCAAGGCGTGAAACTTTAATCCCCATCGGCTTAATCAGTCGGGATAGGTAAGTCGCGGTTGCCTCACCTTCTAGATTGGGATCGGTCGCCAAGATTACTTCGGTGATTTCAGAATCTGCCAACCGAGTCATTAGCTCACGAATTCGTAACTGTTCTGGGCCAATTCCATCGATAGGTGAGATTGCACCACCAAGTACATGGTACTTACCGCGAAACTCACGGGTGCGCTCTATTGCAATAACATCTTTACTTTCTTCAACTACACAAATAGATGAGTTCTCGCGGCGAGGATCACGACAGATTCGGCACTCGCTTTCTTCTGAAACATTTCCGCAGTGAATACAAAACTTAACGCGCTCTTTAACAGTGCGAATTGAGTCAACAAGTGCCGATGCAAC
>JBIIGW010000082.1:0-4391 GCA_044236295.1 Candidatus Planktophila sp. | reverse complement strand
CTCAACTTTAAAGCCCCGTATCCCTCCGATCTCACAGGCTCACTGGCGTTGCTTTCTGACGCAGTTCTGCCATAGCCACTAATCTCGCCAATCATGTCCAACAACGATAAAGATAGCTTCGTACATCTGCACGTACACACCGAGTACTCAATGCTCGATGGTGCTGCACGGATAAGTGAGTTGATGGCAGAAGTTAAATCTCAGTCCATGCCAGCTATCGCAATGACAGATCACGGCAATGTTTTTGGTGCATTTGAATTCTATAAAGCAGCTAAGAAAGCCGATGTAAAACCGATTATTGGAATTGAAGCTTACGTTGCACCAGAGTCGCGCTTTGATAAGAAACGCGTCCAGTGGGCTAGTGGCGGAGAAGATGATGTATCTGGAGGTGGGGCCTATACCCACATGACTATTTTGGCGGAAAACAATGAAGGACTTGCAAATTTATTTCGTCTTTCCTCACTTGCATCTCTAGAAGGTTATTACTACAAGCCACGAATGGATCGCGAACTTTTGGCAAAACACTCACAAGGCTTGATTGCTACAACCGGATGTCCTGGCGGAGAGATTCAAACCAGACTTCGAATGGGTGCTTATAAAGAAGCGATCAAGGCAGCTAGTGATTTTCGAGATATCTTCGGTAAAGAAAATTACTTCTTGGAAGTTATGGATCATGGAATTGAAATCGAAGCTCGAGTTAAGGATGATCTACTTCGTCTAGGAAAAGAGCTAGGTATTCCATTCCTGGCAACAAACGACTTGCACTACACCTTGCAGGCAGATGCGCCAGCACACGAAGCACTACTTTGTGTTCAGTCAGGTTCAACATTGGCTGACCCAAAGCGCTTCAAGTTTGATAATGACTCTTTCTATGTAAAAACCCCAGCCCAAATGAGAGAGCTCTTTAAAGATCTTCCAGAGAGTTGTGATAACACCTTACTTATTGCCGAAAGATGTAATGTCACATTGCGAGAGGGAGAGAATCTACTTCCACAGTTTGAAGTTCCATCCGGTGAGACTGAAGATACTTGGTTAAAAAAACAAGCGCAGATCGGATTAAAGGAGCGAATGGGCTCACGGATCACTCCGGCACACGAGGCTCGACTGACCTATGAACTTGGTGTTATGGAGAAGATGGGATTTCCAGGTTACTTCCTCGTGGTTGCGGATTTGGTTGCGCATGCAAAGAAAGTTGGTATCCGAGTAGGGCCAGGTAGAGGATCAGCAGCAGGATCATTGGTTGCATATTCGTTGGGAATCACAGGATTAGATCCAATCGAACACGGCCTACTTTTTGAGCGCTTCTTGAACCCAGAACGTATTTCGATGCCTGATATTGACTTGGACTTCGATGAACGTCGTCGAAGTGAAATGATTCGTTATGCAACCAATAAATATGGTGAAGATCGCGTTGCACAGATCATTACGTACGGAACCATTAAGTCTAAGCAGGCGATCAAAGATTCAACTCGCGTCTTGGGCTATCCATATGTAATCGGTGAGAAGTTAACAAAGGCACTGCCACCATCTGTAATGGGTAAAGACATTTCTTTATCGGGAGTTTTTGATCCTAAAGATGAGCGCTATGCAGAGGCTGGAGAGTTTCGCTCACTTTATGAATCCGACTCTGACTCAAAGCGAGTTGTAGATACCGCTCGTGGCCTTGAGGGGCTAAAGCGTCAATGGGGAGTTCACGCAGCGGGAGTAATTCTCTCCCGCGAACCACTACTTGATGTAATTCCCATTCATCGTCGTGAAGCAGATGGAGCCATTATCACTCAGTTTGATATGGGTGCATGTGAAGCTACAGGGCTACTCAAGATGGATTTCTTGGGCCTTAGAAACTTATCGGTTCTAGATGATTGCCTACTCAATATAAAAGCAAATCAAGGAATTGATGTTGTATTAGAGGATTTAACCTTAGATGATCCTAAAACCTACCAACTTCTCAGCCGTGGAGAGACTTTAGGTGTATTCCAACTCGACGGCGGGCCAATGAGGGCGTTACTGAAAAGTTTGTCACCAGATTCTTTCCAGGATATCTCTGCAGTAATTGCGCTTTATCGCCCTGGTCCTATGGGGGAGAACTCTCATAATTTATATGCTGATCGTAAAAATAAACGCAAGCCCGTTGAGCCTATTCATAATGAACTTTCTGATTCTTTACAAGAGATTCTTGGTGATACCTATGGGTTGATTGTTTATCAAGAACAGGTAATGGCTATTGCGCAAAAAGTTGCAGGGTTTTCACTTGGTCGAGCAGATCTTTTGCGTAAGGCAATGGGTAAAAAGAATAAAGAGATTCTTGATAAAGAGTATGTCCCCTTCGAAGCAGGTATGAAGGCCAATGGATTCTCAACGGCTGCAATCAAGCGTCTTTGGGACACACTTATTCCATTCTCTGATTACGCTTTTAACCGTGCCCACTCTGCAGGTTATGGAGTCGTCTCGTATTGGACTGCATATCTAAAGGCTAACTATCCGACTGAATATATGGCTGCATTGTTAACTTCTGTCAGAGATGACAAAGACAAATCTGCGCTTTATCTTTCAGAGTGTCGTCGCATGGGAATTAAAGTTCTACCGCCAGATGTGAATGAATCTGATGCCGAGTACACACCTCGTGGAGTAGATATCCGTTTCGGATTGGCTGCGATTCGAAATGTGGGTGAAGGTGTTGTTGGCTCTATAAAAAATGCGCGCGGAGCAAAAGGTAGATTTACATCCTTTGGAGATTTCCTAGCAAAGGTAGATGCTCAAGTCTGCAACAAAAAAACAATTGAATCTTTAATTAAAGCTGGCGCATTTGGTTCATTAGGCTCTACCAGAAAGGGACTTATAGCTGTTCACCTGGAAGCTATTGATTCGGTGATTGAATCAAAGCGAGCCGAAGCAATTGGGCAATTCGACCTTTTTGGTGGAGAAGAAGTAACTGCAGTTTCAGGGTTGGATATTGAAATTCCTGAAGGTGAGTGGGAAAAATCAATACTTCTTTCATATGAAAGAGAGATGTTAGGGCTTTATGTATCTGATCATCCTCTCCTTGGCGTAGAGCATGTGTTGCGCGCTAACACAGATCTGACTATCAGTGAGTTAGTTGATGATGGGGCACAGCATGAATCGATTGTGACAATTGGCGGTCTGATAACAAGCGTTGTCAGAAAAGTTTCGCGTCAAGGCGCATCGTGGGCCGTTGTAACAGTAGAAGATTTAGAGGGATCGTTAGAAGTTCTATTCTTTGCAAACACTTATAATCAATACTCAATCACACTTACTGAAGATCGAATAGTCACAATTCGAGGCAGAGTTGATCGGCGTGAGGATGCATTGCGGTTTACCGCACTTGAGATGTCAACTCCTGATATCAAATCTGCTCCAGTTGGTCCGCTAGTGATTAGCCTTCCCATTGCTCAATGCACTCCACCAGTTGTTGAGCGAATAAAAGAGATTCTCAGATCACATCCCGGAAAGCGAGAAGTACATCTTCAGTTGCGTGAAAACGGTGGTAGCACCGTCATGAAAGTTGATGCGTTAATCACTGCCTCACCTAGCCTGAGCGCAGATTTGAAATCAATTTTGGGACCCAACTGCTTAGTGTAGAAACCATCGGCGAGAACTAACCTCTAGCCGATACGATTACCGCATGATTCGCACCGTTGACCTACGCGGAAAGGCGCTATCAAAGGCGGGTTATATCTCCCAACTGCCTCGAGCTAGTTTTAATATCGATCAAGCTCTAGAACTAATACACCCGATCTTACAAAGAGTAAAAAACGGTACAGAGTTAGATTTGCTAGAGCTAGCTCAAGAATTCGATGGCATAAGGCCAACTGCAATAAGAGTGCCGCAATCAGATTTGGATTCTGCTTTACAAAATTTAGATCCTAAAGTCCGTGAAGCTTTAGAGCTCTCAATTGGCCGTATCAAGAAAGTTCACAATGACCAAGTAAGAAGTGAAAAAACTACAACACTGGTTGAAGGTGCAACTGTCACGGAAAAATGGATACCAGTAGATCGTGTTGGACTCTATGTTCCTGGAGGCCGCGCCGTCTATCCAAGCAGCGTGATGATGAATGTTATTCCGGCACAGATCGCTCAGGTCAGATCAATAGCCGTGGCCTCTCCACCTCAAAAAGAGTTTGGCGGTTTGCCTCATCCAACAATTCTTGCAACGTGTGCGCTTTTGGGAGTTACAGAGATATATGCAGTTGGCGGAGCGCAAGCAATCGCCCTTTTTGCCTATGGGATGGAAGGTCTCTGCGAGAAAGTTGATTTAGTTACGGGCCCTGGAAATATTTATGTTGCCGCCGCAAAGAGAGCGTTACGGGGTTTGATCGGGATTGATTCAGAGGCTGGACCAACTGAGATTGCAATATTGGCAGATTCCACAG
>JBIIGW010000081.1:0-4402 GCA_044236295.1 Candidatus Planktophila sp. | reverse complement strand
TTGACGCTGACACATTTGAAATTCTTGGAGTTCAACTGGGTTATAACATCGAAATTGTTAGCCCCGAAGATGAAGATCGTGAACTTCTACAAGATTTTGATATCGATCTTGCAGGAGAAATATCTGACCTAGACCCAGAATCCTTAGTTGCCAGACCACCAGTAGTCACTGTCATGGGTCACGTTGACCACGGTAAGACTTCACTTTTGGATGCGATTCGTAAATCTGAAGTCATGAAGGGTGAAGCTGGCGGAATCACTCAGCACATTGGTGCCTACCAAATTCATCATGATCATGATGGAGTTAATCGCGCAATCACATTTATTGATACACCAGGTCACGAAGCATTTACTGCAATGCGTGCTCGTGGTGCAAAGGTCACTGATATTGCAGTCCTTGTGGTTGCAGCAGATGATGGAATCATGCCTCAGACAATTGAGGCTCTCAATCACGCTCAGGCAGCAGATGTTCCAATTGTGGTTGCAGTCAATAAGATTGATAAAGAGGGCGCAAATCCCGACAAGGTACGTCAGCAGTTAACTGAGTACAACTTAATTGCCGAAGAGTATGGCGGTGAAACAATATTTGTAAATGTTTCTGCTAAATCTGGAATGGGAATTGATCAACTAATTGACTCAATTCTTTTGACTGCAGATGCAGCGATCGATCTTCGTGCGGTTGCAGATGATTCTGCGCGAGGGGTAGCAATTGAAGCTCACCTAGATCGTGGACGTGGCCCAGTGGCAACTTTCCTTGTGCAACGTGGAACTCTTAAAGTTGGTGATGCCATTGTTGCAGGAAGTGCATTTGGTCGAGTCCGTGCAATGTTAGATGAAGATGGAAATGCAGTTGATATTGCAGGACCATCACGACCTGTACAGGTACTCGGATTTACTTCAGTACCAAGTGCGGGAGATACATTCTTAGTTGCAGATGAAGATCGAACTGCGCGTCAGATCGCCGAGAAGCGTCAAGCTGCAGAGCGAAATGCGCAGCTAGCGAAAGCTCGTAAGAAGGTTTCACTTGAAGACTTTATGGAGCAATCCAAGGTTTCAACTCTTAACCTTATTCTCAAGGGTGACGTTAGCGGTTCTGTTGAAGCGCTAGAAGATGCCTTGATGCAGCTAGATGTCGGCGCAGAAGTTGATCTACGTGTTATTCACCGCGGTGTTGGTGCAATTACTAAGAGCGATATCACTTTGGCTTCGGCATCAACAGCTGTCGTGATTGGCTTTAACGTTAAGCCAGAAGTTCAGACAGCTATCTATGCTGATCAAGAAGGCGTTGAAGTTCGCTTCTACTCTGTTATCTATAACGCAATCGAAGAGATTGAACTATCTCTCAAGGGACTGCTAAAGCCAGAGTACGAAGAAGTGGTCATCGGTAGCGCCGAAGTTCGCGAAATCTTCAAATCTTCAAAGGCAGGAAACATTGCAGGATCTATCGTCAAAGATGGAGTTATTCGTCGTAATGCGAAAGCTCGAATTCTGCGCAACGGCGAAATCCTGGTTGATAACCTCACCATTGATTCACTCAAGCGATTTAAAGATGATGCAAATGAAGTCCGAGAAGGCTTTGAATGCGGAATTGGTCTTGGCAACATGAAAGAGATCACTATTGGTGATCTCGTAGAGTGTTTTGAGATGCGCGAGAAAAAGAGAGCATAAAGATGGGTCAATCACACCGCACGTTAAAGGTTGCCGATCGGATTAAAGTTATTGTCGCGCAACTTCTTGAAACAAAGATCAAGGATCCACGCCTTGGTTTTGTAACAGTTACTGATGCAAGAGTGACAGGTGATTTGCAGCAGGCATCTATCTTCTATACGGTTCTTGGTGACCTTGAAGAGCGAGCTGCAACTGCGGCTGCACTAGAAAGTGCAAAGGGTGCAATCCGTTCGGCCCTTGGGCGAGAACTCTCACTAAGAATTACACCGAGCATCGAATTCTTTGAAGATGGTCTACCCGAGAGCGCTCTTGCACTTGATTCACTGCTTGCAAAAGTTCATGAGCAAGATGCACAAGTAGCAGAGCTACGAAAAAATGCAGAGTATGCCGGTGGTGAGGATCCTTATAAAGCACCACGCATAATTGATGAGAAAAGTTAATGAAAACTAGGACAGACAGAGAAGTGAAATAAAAATGCAACATGGTTTTCTGGTGGTTGATAAAGAGCCAGGAATGACAAGCCATGATGTTGTCTCTGTGGCCAGACGCGCACTTGGAACTCGCAAAGTCGGCCATGCTGGAACTTTGGATCCAATGGCTACAGGGATTCTCGTCTTGGGTTTTAATAACGGCACGCGGCTTCTTCAATACATCACAGATGGCGATAAGGATTATTGCGCCACTATTGTTTTGGGCGCAGCAACTGTTACCGATGATGCAGAAGGTGAAGTAATTAGCACAGCTGATGCTTCTGGTATTACTGACCTACAAATCAACGATGAACTTGTAAAGATGAAGGGCGTTATTTCTCAGCGACCAAGTTCAGTGTCGGCAGTAAAAATTGATGGTGAACGTGCATATGACAGGGTTCGCTCAGGTGAAGAGGTCGTGCTTCCATCTAGAGAGGTCACAATTTCGTCTTTAGAGATTATTCAAATTCGTCGATTAGATGAGCGGGTTGAAATCGATATCGAAGTGACGTGTTCGGCAGGAACTTTCATCAGAGCAATAGCTCGAGATTGTGGAGATGGCCTTGGGGTCGGCGGGCACTTAAACTCACTTCGTCGCACACGGATCGCAGGCTTTGGTTTAGATCGCGCAGTAACGTTAGAGCAGCTAAAGAGCAAGAGTTTTGAATCTTTAGATATTGCAGATGTTGCTAGGGCAACTTTTGCGGTAAGAGAAATCGGGCTGGATGAGAAAATCGAACTCTCATTTGGTAGAGCACTTGAAGCAAATCAAGATACAAAAATCTATGCTGGTATTGACAGTTCAAACCAATTGATCGCCTTGCTTCAAAACGTGGATGGAAAAGCGAAGCCTTTGGCCGTATTCGCTCCAGCGAACTAACTCGTGGATAATGTAGCTATGAGCGTTGTAGTTATCGGAAATTTCGATGGTGTCCATAAGGGCCACCAAGAGATTCTCAATCGTGCAAAGAAGATTGCAGGAGAAGAGAAGATTATCGCTCTAACCTTTGATCCGCATCCTGCTTCAATATTTGCACCTGAGCGCGCTCCTACAGCTCTGACTGTTTTAACTGACCGAATTGAGTTGCTGAAAATCCACAATGCTGACCAGGTAGCAGTAATCAAATTTACAAAAGAGTTTGCTGCGATGTCACCTGAAGATTTCGTTAGTAAAGTGCTGATTGATCAACTCAAGGCTACGAAGGTAGTTGTTGGAAAGAACTTTACCTACGGTCATAAAGCGGTCGGCACAGTCGAAAGCTTAAAACTGTACAAAGAGTTTGAAACAGTAGTTTTGGATTTAGAAAACGAGAATAAAGAGACAATTTCATCGACAAGAATTAGAAAAGCTGTAATTGAAGGTGACGTCGAAAACGCCCGTGCGATGCTCACACGCCCTCATCGTTTAGATGGAATTGTTGTGCATGGAGAAAAACGAGGTCGCGAAATTGGTTACCCGACAGCGAATTTAGGAGATCTAGAGAATCAAACCATTCCAGCAGATGGTATCTACGCAGGTTGGCTTGCTGTTGGAATTGATCGATGGCCTGCTGCAATTTCAATCGGTACCAATCCAACGTTTGAAGGTGTTCGCGGCCGACAAGTTGAGGCCTACGCTCTGGATCAAACCGATTTAGATCTCTACACAAAACGTGCAACCATTGAATTTGGTTGGAGATTACGAGATACGTTGAAATTTGATGGGTTAGAACCATTGCTTGAACAAATGGCTAAGGACTGCGATAGAGCCCGAGCTCTCACACAGATGTAAGCGGGGATTTTCTCCGGATTTCACCCTTTGGAAGGCTCGCTGGTAACCTAGCCCTTCAATCGAGATAGCGAGTTTTTCGTGAATCAGACCGAAAAGCATTCGTGCTCAGTAAACAAGGAGAATCACAATGGCACTAACACCAGAAGTTAAAAAAGAGATCATCGCTCAATATGGTTCTTCACCTACTGACACGGGATCACCTGAAGCACAGGTCGCACTTCTCTCAAAGAGAATTGATCAGATTACCGAGCACTTGAAAGTTAACCCACATGATCACCACAACCGTCGTGGTCTTTTGTTGTTAGTTGGACAGCGCCGTCGAATCCTTCAGTATCTAGCAAAGACAGATATCAATCGTTATCGTGCGATAATCGAGAAACTCGGTATTCGTCGCTAACTAAGTACAACAACCTGCCGTAGTGCAATGGTCCTCGGTAGTGGTTTCCGCACTTAATTTAAATTGCGTGAACTTCGATCGGAGATACATTCTCTCG
>JBIIGW010000011.1:0-16416 GCA_044236295.1 Candidatus Planktophila sp. | reverse complement strand
CAACAGAGGCAAAAGCAAAGCGTTTGCGTCCGTTAGCTGAGAAGTTAATTACTCATGCCAAAAAAGGTGATCTTCCAGCACGTCGCATGGTTATGGCACAGATTTCAAACAAGAGCGTGGTTCACACACTTCTAACTGAAATCGGTCCACGCTTTGCAACACGTGAAGGTGGATACACACGAATTACTAAGGTCGGTCCTCGCAAGGGTGACAATGCACCGATGGCAGTTATCGAACTTTTAACAGAGAAAGATAACTAAGTCTTAAACCTTAGAAAATATTCTCATGACGGAACCCACTCTCTACCCTGAGAGTGGGTTTCTTCGTTTGCGATTAGATCTTGCATACGATGGAACTAACTTCTCCGGGTGGGCGATTCAACCTGAGCGCCGCACGCTTCAAGAAGAGGTTGAAAAAGCGATTGCGATGGTTTCCCAGACAAAGATAGAAAGTATTGTTGCCGGGCGCACCGATGCAGGTGTTCACGCAATTGGGCAGGTTATTCATGTTGATGTTCCCGAAACATTAGATTTGGGGGATCTGGCTTATAAGTTAAATCGAATCCTGGATGCAGATATTCGCGTTACACATGTAAGCGTTGCACCAGAGGCTTTTCATGCACGCTTTTCTGCACTGCGCCGACATTACACATACAAGATTTTGGATGAAAACAAAGTAGTTCCACCATTAGATCGCTTTGATGTTGCATCGTGGTATCGACCTTTGGATATTGATCTAATGAATAAAGCTAGCGCACTTGTGTTGGGCCATCATGATTTTGCGGCATTTGCAAAGTTTCGAGAGGGTGCAACAACTATTCGTGAACTCCAGCGCTTTGAATGGGTAAGAGATTCGCGAGGCTATTTAGTCGCCGATGTTGTTGCCGATGCATTCTGTTACTCGATGGTTAGAAATTTAGTTGGGGCAGTTGTATGTGTTGGCGATGGTCGATTTGCACCAGAGTGGATCGCAACGACATTGATCAATAAAGTTCGAATCTCTGACAGTTTGGTCTTTCCTGCTCACGGTTTAACGCTTCGACAGGTTGACTACCCCTCAGAGTCCGAGCTTTTAGAGCGCGCACAAAAAACAGTGGCTCGCCGAGACCTATTAGATGCCAATTAACGCTCTAAATAGGCCATTTTGACCCCTGAGCCTGTCGAAGGTACCCTTACTCTCTGCGCTCGCGAGGGCGCCGGAATTATTCATAAAAACAGAAGGTAGGCAAGAGCGTGCGTACATACACTCCAAAAGCCGGTGATGCAGTTCGTAACTGGCACATCATCGACGCGCAAGATGTGGTCTTAGGCCGTCTTGCAACACATGCTGCCGTTCTTCTACGTGGAAAGCACAAGCCAACATTTGCACCACACATGGACATGGGTGACTTTGTCGTTGTTATCAACGCTGAAAAAATTGCTCTCTCTGGAAACAAGGCAACACAAAAGTGGTCACACCACCACTCAGGTTTTCCAGGTGGTTTAACTTCAACTGTTTACGGTGAGCTAATTGAAAAGCACCCAACTCGCGCAGTTGAAAAGGCGATCAAAGGAATGCTTCCAAAGAATCGTCTTGGACGCGACATTGCAGGAAAGTTAAAAGTTTATGCAGGTCCAGAGCATCCTCACGCAGCTCAAGCACCAAAGCCATATGTATTCAATCAAGTTTCACAAATAGTGAAGTAAGGGAAAAGTAAATGTCAGATAACACAGATTTCATCGACAACGAAGAAGCTCCTACTTCATACTCATCTGCAACTCCTGCAGCTGCAACCAACCGCCCAGCCATCAAGGCACCAGGTGGCGGAACAGGTCGTCGAAAAGAAGCAGTTGCACGTGTTCGCCTTGTTCCAGGAACAGGTCGATGGGTTGTAAACGGCAAAGAACTTGCTGCATATTTTCCAAATAAAGTTCACCAACAGTTAGTTTCAGAACCATTTCGTACAGTCGGTGCTGAAAATCAGTACGATGTTTTTGCTCGCATCAATGGTGGCGGAGTATCTGGTCAAGCAGGAGCACTTCGTTTAGGTGTTGCACGTTCACTCAATCAAATTGATGAAGAAGCAAACCGCCCAGCATTAAAGAAGGCTGGATTCTTAAAGCGCGATGCACGTGTTATTGAACGCAAGAAGTACGGACTTAAGAAAGCCCGTAAGCGTTCACAATACTCTAAGCGTTAATTCACTTTTCACAAAGGAGCTCCCTTGGCCCTTTTTGGTACAGATGGAATCCGTGGCTTAGCCAATCGCGATTTAACTGCAGAGTTAGCATTAGATGTAGCTGTGGCAGCTGCGCATATCCTTGTTGAAAGTTCCTCAAATAAAGATCATCAACCTACTGCAATTGTTGGTCAAGATTCGCGCGCATCTGGAGAATTTCTAGAAGCTGCAATTGTTGCCGGTTTAACAAGCGCCGGCGTTAATGTCTATCGAGTTGGAGTGCTACCGACTCCAGCAATTGCTCATTTAGTTGCTGAATCAAAAGCAGATCTTGGAATCATGATCTCTGCATCACATAATGCAATGCCAGATAATGGAATCAAACTCTTTGCCCGTGGTGGCGGAAAATTAGATGATGCAATCGAAGCGCGCATCGAAGCGCGGATGGGTGAAGATTGGGAAAGACCAACAGGGCACAATGTAGGGCGAGTTTTTAATGACGAAACCGCAGCGCAGAGATATCTCAAGCATCTTCTTGCATCTGTTGATACACCACTTAAAGGATTAAAGATCGTCGTTGACTGTGCAAACGGTGCATCTTCATTTGTAGCCCCCGAGGCATATCGTCAAGCCGGTGCGGAAGTTGTTGCAATTTTTAGCTCTCCTGATGGTTGGAACATTAATGAAGATTGCGGATCGACTCATCTTCATCAACTCAGATCATCTGTCTTAAAAGAGGGAGCCGACCTTGGTGTGGCCCATGATGGTGATGCCGATCGCTGTTTAGCAATTGATGCTGCTGGAAATGAAATTGACGGTGATCATATTCTGACGATTTTGGCTAAAAGTTTTAAAGATAGAGGCCTACTAAAGGTAGATACAGTCGTTGGAACTGTGATGAGTAATTTAGGTTTTATGCATGCCATGAAGGATTCACAGATCAATGTTGTAACCACTGCAGTTGGTGATCGCTATGTATTAGAAAATATGATTGAACATGGGTATTCCTTAGGTGGAGAACAATCTGGCCATGTGATTATGCGCCACCTTGCAAATACCGGCGATGGGATTTTAACTGCCTTGCAGTTAATGCAAGAGGTAGTACGAACAGGAAAAACACTCCAAGAGTTGAGTTCGACAATGGTTCGTTTTCCTCAAGTTTTGATAAATGTAAAAAACGTAGATAAAAACAAATTGGACCAATCACAAGCGATTGCGCAAGGGGTAAAGAAAGCAGAGGATCGAATGGGAGATTCTGGTCGAGTTTTACTTCGCGCATCAGGGACAGAACCGTTAGTAAGAGTCATGGTCGAAGCTTCCAGTGATAGCCTTGCTCAAGAGGTAGCATCACAGCTAGCTGATCTGGTTAAGAGTGAACTTTCTTAGTATTTAAGTTGCTATCACTCAGAATTAAGTTAAAGAGGCAGAACTAGGAGTTCCTAATATGTGCGGAATTGTGGGTTACACAGGGCCGCAGTCTGCATCTGTTCCATTAATTGCAGGTCTTCGACGACTGGAATATCGCGGATACGATTCAGCCGGTATAGCACTTGGAACACCAGACAAACTTTTTGTTGAGAAAAAAGCTGGCAAACTTTCTAATCTTGAAAGCGCACTTGATTCCTCATTACCTTCTGTGCACTCTGGAATTGGGCACACACGATGGGCAACACATGGTGGCCCAACAGATCAAAACGCACATCCTCATTTAGATAATGAAGGAAAGCTTGCAGTAATCCATAACGGAATCATTGAAAATTACACAGAGCTTCGGATCGCGTTGGAAGCCAAAGGTCATAAGTTTTCATCTCAAACAGATACAGAATCCGTTGCCCATTTACTAAGCGACTTACGCAAAGAACACAATGGGGATCTCACAAAGGCAATGCGTGATGCAGTCAAGGTCTTGCGGGGCTCATTTACGCTTCTGGCATTACATGCAGATAAACCTGATGAAATTGTTGGCGTTCGACGAAACTCACCTTTAGTTGTTGGAGTTGGCAGCGGTGAAAACTTTATGGCATCAGATGTTTCTGCCTTTATTGAATATACAAAACAAGCAATCGAATTAGGCCAAGATGAAGTAGTCACAATGAACCCAACCTCGGTTGTCATTACTGATCTTGATGGAAAAACGATCAAGCCTAAAACTTATGAAATTTCCTGGGATGCAACGGCTGCAGAAAAAGGTGGATTTGCACACTTCATGCTTAAGGAGATTTTTGAACAACCAAAAGCAGTTGCAGATACTTTAATCGGGCGATTAAGCGACAACAATCAAATACTCCTTGACGAGCTACATATGAGTAAGCAAGAGATACAGTCACTTAAGAAAATTACTGTTATTGCCTGTGGTACTGCCTACCATGCCGGATTAGTCGCAAAGTATGCGATCGAAAAGTGGGCAAAGATTCCGGTTGATGTTGAGATCGCCAGTGAATTTAGATACAGAGATCCAATAATCGATTCAGCAACTCTGGTTATAGCTATTTCTCAATCAGGTGAAACCATGGATACCTTAATGGCAGTAAGGCATGCAAAAGCCGCTGGAGCGAGAGTGCTATCTATATGCAATACAAATAGTTCAACGATCCCACGAGAATCTGATGCAGTTTTATACACCCATGCTGGACCAGAGATTGCAGTGGCTTCAACTAAAGCTTTGTTGACCCAGATAATTGCGGTGTACTTAATTGGATTACATTTAGCACAAGCCAATGGCTCGCTTTCAGATAACCAAGTTCACGAAATTTATAACGAACTTCTAGAACTCCCAGGAAAGATTGAGCAAATCTTAGAAACAGTTGAGCCATTACGAGAGTTAACTCGCAAGTTTGCCAAAAACGATACAGTTCTATTCTTAGGAAGAAACATCGGTTACCCTGTTGCATTAGAGGGTGCATTGAAGTTGAAGGAGTTGGCATACATTCATGCTGAAGGATTTGCTGGTGGAGAACTCAAACATGGTCCTATCGCTTTGATAGATCAAGGAACTCCAGTAATTGCGATTTTACCTGCAGGCAAAGAGCATGCTCTGGATGAAAAAATGCTGAGTAATATTCAAGAAGTTAAAGCACGCGGTGCTCGAGTAATTGTTATTGCAGAAGAGGGTGTTGTAGTTGAGGGAGCAGAGCACGTGATTACGATTCCGAATGTTCGGCCAATTTTTCAACCAATACTTGCAACTGTTCCGCTACAGGTTTTTGCATACGAAATGGCAGTTGCCAGAGGCAATGATGTAGATCAACCAAGAAATCTGGCAAAGTCCGTAACGGTTGAATAATGTTAGTTAAAGCAGCAATTAGAAGAAAGCAAATGTTTCGCGCTTTTCGCTGGTCGCTTCTTTTGCTTGTTGGATTTTTACTAGTTACCCATCAAGTCATAATTAATGGTCCGCTCGTAACCTATGACGAAGAGATTGCTAGTCAACCTCAACCAGAGTTTGAAGGATTGTCAGAGTTTATTCTTAGACGACTTGATGATCTTGGACTCCGTGGACTAACCGCAACCGTGCTTTTAATTGCTGCAGCATTTATTGCTTATAAATTCAAAACATGGCGTCCACTAAATTTAGCTTTTCTCTCAGTGGTATTACTAAATCTTGTTGTTGGGGGATTTAAGTTGATGTTGGGTCGCACAAAACCCCGTGATGGCTTTGATTTACTTCATGCAGGAGGAATGTCATTCCCAAGCGGCCATGCATCAAATGCAGTGCTTTCTTGGGGGATCTTGGCTTACATTATTTACCGCTATGCAAGAGTTGATAGGTATCAAGGAAGGCTCGCAACTGCTGGAGTTATAACGATAAGTCTGACAGTCTGCATAGTTTCACTGATTCGTCGCACACACTGGTTTAGTGACTTACTAGGCGGTTTATTTATTGGTAGTGCACTTTTAGTGGCAGTTATTGCTATAGATAGGTATGTTCCTTCAAAAAGTCAGTTGCACTAGAGTTCACCCATGTTTGAAAACCGCGCAGAAGCACGGATTGATCTTTCACGCTTATCTGAAAATATCAAACTTCTAAAAAATAAGTGCAATACAAAGTTGTTGGCTGTTGTAAAAGCTGATGCCTATGGACATGGACTTGTAGAAGTTGCCAAAGCTGCAGAAACTGCCGGAGCAGATTGGCTTGGCGTTGCATTACTAGAAGAAGCGGTCACTTTGCGTAAGAACGGTATTACTTCTCCTGTTTTAGCGTGGCTAGTACCGCCAGGATCAGATTTTCAATCTGCGGTGGATTTAAATATTGATATTGCTATTGCAGATCTGAAGGCATTTAATGAAGTTTCACAACCGGCACAAGTTTCACAATTAACCCAAAAGCCTCGGATCCATATTGAAGTAGATACAGGTATGAGCCGAGGTGGTTTTTTAGATGAGTGGGAAGATTTTCTAACATCTGATTTTTCACACGTTGATGTCGTTGGGATTTTTTCACATTTTGCTAGAGCCGATGAACCCTTAGAGAAACAAAATAGCCAGCAGTTGAATCGATTTGAAAAGATGGTTAGTCAATTTGAAGCAGTCGGAGTACATCCTCAGTTCAAGCACTTATCAAATTCTGCTGCGACATTAGTGAATCCGGATGCAAAATTTGATTTTGTACGAACTGGAATCGCGATGTATGGCCTTTCACCAGATGTCAAAACACTTGGCGATAGCAACAAACTTTCATTAAAACCTGTTATGCAAGTGCGTGCAAAACTTCATCTTGTAAAGAACGTGCCAGCTGGTTCTGCAGTTGGTTATGGCGCACTACATGTAACAAAGAATGCAACAAAACTGGGAGTAGTAGCAATTGGTTATGCAGATGGCATTCCCCGAATCGCACTTAACGCCGGAGTATTTGTAAATGGGCGCAAGGCACCAATTATCGGTCGAGTCTCTATGGATCAATTCGTTGTTGATTTAGGTTCCGACTCTCTAGCTAAATCTGGGGATTGGGTGATTATTTTTGGTGATGGTTCTCACGGGGAGTACACAGCAGATGACTGGGGAGCCGCATCTTCGAGCATAAATTACGAGATAGTTACACGAATTGGCCCTCGTGTGCCTAGAATCTACGCACCTCATGTCTACTAACTCACCGCTGCTGCACGCCAAGGGCGTTTCAATATCCTTTGGTGGCTTGCGTGCACTCAATGATGTGCATTTGCAGTTAAACCATGGCGAGGTTGTTGGAGTTATCGGCCCAAACGGTGCAGGAAAGACAACTTTATTTAATGCAATCTGTGGCTTGGTAAAACCAGATGCAGGCACACTCGAACTAGATGGTCAAAAGCGCGATTGGCCTAAACCATATGAGTTAGCCGATCTAGGAATTGCAAGAACATTGCAAGGAGTCGGTTTATTTCCTGAACTGACCGTCTTAGAGAACGTAATGTTAGGTGCACAAAAATTCGCAAAAACAGGATTGATCTCTGCCGCTTTTGGATTCAATTCTAGAGATGAAGCTCAACTTCGAAATCGTTCAGTGACCGCTTTAGAAAAAGTCTTTGGAACCACATTAATGCACCGACGAGCAGACACCCTTTCATATCCAGACACCAAGCGTGTAGCGATCGCGAGAGCTTTGGTCTCAGAGCCAAAAGTATTAATGCTAGATGAACCTGCCGGTGGACTAGGTCCTCGCGATATCGAATGGATGAATACCCTCATTCGCAATCTCACTTCAACGATGTCTGTATTAATCGTCGAGCACCATATGGATGTTGTTATGTCCGTATGTGATCGCATCTATGTTTTAAATTTTGGTGAGGTAATTTCAAGTGGAACTCCGGATTTTGTTCGCCGTGATCCTGGCGTTATTGCGGCATATCTTGGAACCGGTGCCTCATGAGTCTGGTAGTTAGAAATTTAAGTGTCGATCACGGCGCGATTAGAGCAATTAATAACCTCTCTTTTATTGTTGAAAAAAGAAGGTTGACTGCTGTTATCGGTGCTAATGGTGCCGGAAAATCGACCTTGCTTCGAACTTTATCTGGACTAATCCCTGCTAGTGAAGGAAAAGCCAGCTGGGGCGAGCACAACTTGTTAAAGGGAAAAGCAGAACAACATGTTCGAAACGGTGTTAGCCATGTCTCCGAAGGTAAGTCGGTAATCCCAGAGTTAACCGTAGAAGAAAACTTAGATCTTGGCGCGTTATGGCGCAGAAATAAAAAAGAAGCAGATGCAACTAAGAAGTATGTCCTTGAATTGTTCCCACGACTTGGGGAGCGTCTCAAGCAACGCGGTGACACATTATCTGGTGGTGAAAGACAGATGCTTGCTATTGGGCGAGCGTTAATGTCTAAGCCACAACTTTTACTACTCGATGAGCCTTCACTTGGTTTAGCTCCATTAGTTGTTGAACAGATTTTTCAAACAATTCGAGATATCGCCAACTCATCTGATCTAACTGTTTTGCTTGTAGAACAAAATGCTATGGGAGCACTCAAGATTGCCGATATTGGAGTTGTATTAAATCTTGGGAACATAGTTGCAATAGGACCTTCTGTCGATCTCATTGCCGATCCAGCAATTCGTGCTGCTTATTTGGGTTACTAAGGAGATCACATGGAGAAATTGATTTCGGCATCTCTGATCGGCTTAAGCCAAGGTGCGATTTTTGCTCTCATGGCACTTGCACTAGTGCTCGTTTTTAGGTCAACACGAGTTGTTAACTTCGCCCAAGCCGGTCAAGCCATGGTTTCAACATACATAGGTTGGGAAGTTGTTACTCGCACCGAAAATTACTGGATTGCCTTACCAGCGGCCGCTCTTGCGGGCGCACTATTGGCTGCCATAATCGAAACCTTCCTAATGCGTCCGCTTGCAAAGAGAGCCTCGCATGGAGCAATTGCACCTGTTGCTAGCATTATTGCAAGTCTTGGTGTTTTAGGTGTTTTACATAGTGGCGCAGCAATGATTTGGACGACTGAACAAAAGTTGTTTCAATCGCCGGTTTCAGTTAACGGAATAGAAATAGGTTCGACCGTTTATCCATTTTCTCAAGCAGATATGTTGATTATTTCAACAGTAGTTATTGTGATGTTAACTTTTGCATTTTTCTTTCAACGGACCTCACTTGGACTTTCTTTACGTGCAGCAGCTTTTCAACCAGAGATTTCACGACTTGCAGGAGTAAGAGTAGATAGAGTGCGAACTATTGGATGGGCGTTATCAGGAGCGGCAGGTGCAATTGTGGGTGTACTGGTTACGCCTGGAAATTACCTAAGTCCATTTTCGCTAGATATTTTGTTGGTCTATGGTTTTGTAGCAGCTGTTATTGGAGGTTTGGAATCTCCTCAAGGCGCAGCTCTCGGAGGGTTAATTCTGGGTATGTCACTTTCATTTACATCTATATATGTCAGCAGCGGACTAACATTCATTGTGCCTTTCGTCGTTCTTTTGTTGATATTACTTGTTAAACCAAAAGGGATTTTTGGCGGAGGGAGTTCTCGAAATGCATAGCACTCATAGACGCCGCCTGATTCTCTTTATTGTTGTAGGAGCAATACTCTTCTATTTTTCAAGTAGGGTTGGAATTTTACGTTTGTATCAAGGCTCGACAGTTTCAATGTACGTCATTGCAATTGGCTCAATTATTTTGCTCACTGGCTATTCTGGTCAGATTTCATTGGGCAATGGAGCATTTATGGCTATTGGCGCATATGTTGCAGTGTTGTCGCAGTTATATCTAGATCTTCCCTTCTTTCTAACTTTTTTTGTTGCAGTACTCGGTGCCGCACTCGCAGGCTTAGTTTTAGGAATTGCCGCCGCAAGACTTACCGGTCCCTATCTTGCCGGTGCAACCTTGGCACTTGCTGTTGCACTCCCATCTATTGCAAATTTATTTCCAGTCCTCGGTGGAGAACAAGGACTGGGTTATGACTCCGGAAATGCACCGACATTATTTGGTGAAGTAGCGCGATTCAAATGGCTTTTTTGGATCTCTTGCCTTGCTGCTTTGATTACTTGTTTACTTCTGCAAAACATTTTAAAGAGTAGATATGGACGTGTCTGGAAATCAATTAGATCTAATTCTGTTGCAGCGGAGTTAACGGGAATAAATGCAGCCAAATCAAAAGTTCTGGCGTTCGTACTTTCAGCAGGAATTGCCGGATTAGCAGGGGCGGTCCTGACCATGAGTTTAGGAACCGTCTCTCCCAGCGCATTCCCACTTTCTCTCTCATTTGCCCTGATTACCGGAGCCGTTATCGCCGGAATTAGCTCTCTACTACCGGGTAGCCTCGTGGGGGCTGTAGTTTTGGTCGGGATGTCTCAACTAGTCGGAGCGCTCACCACGCGCTTTGAAATAGGGGACGTTTTGGCCCAAAACCTGAAAGAGTTGATAGTCAGCGCACTATTGATTCTGGCAGTCGTCTTTACACCTAATGGTCCAGGTGAGAAGATTCGAGAAATGCGTGACCATCGAAAACACCATTCACATGGTGGTCATCGATAAAGGCTCTACATGCAGTACCTAACTCGGAAGGAAAAACAATGATGCGATTGAATCGCAGCAAGAATGCTCTAACCCTTACCGCCCTAGCGGCAACAGTTGCCATGGTGGCAACTGTGGTTCCAGCTCAAGCAAGTACCGACAAAGTTGGCGTTACCAGCAAGCTAATCAAGCTGGGCATTTCACAGCCAACGGACGGACCAGCATCTGCTGGTTACAACAAAGTAGCTCCAGCTATGAAGGCATATTTTGATTACATAAATGCCAATGGCGGAATCAATGGTCGAAAGATTCAATTGACTATCGAAAACGACGGCTACTTGGTTCAAAACGCCGTGAATAAATCCATTAAGTTGGTTGATGATGGAATATTTGCATTTGTTGGATCATTAGGTACTGCCAATAATCTCAACGTTGCCAGCGCATTGGATCTTAAGAACACGAAAATCCCATCACTTTTTGTCAATACTGGCTTCTCAGGTTTTGCTGTTAAGAAGGATCATCCTTCAATGTTCGCACTATTCCCTTCATATTATATGGAGACCAAAATTATTGGTGAGTACATTAAGAAAAACTTCCCCAATAAAAAAGTTGGAATTATCTACCAGGCAGATGACTTTGGTGATGATGGGCTAGCTGGCTTGAAGCAGGCAGGAATTACATTAGTTAAAGAAGTTCCTTATGCATCGCTTTCACAAGCAGATCCACGATCTGCCCCAGCTTGGATCACACAACTTAGTTCAGCAGGTGTGGAAGTAGCAATCATGTTTGGTGTTACATCTGCAACTGGAGCTGCACTAGGTGCTGCTGCAAGAGCGCGATATGCGCCACAGTGGATTCTTGGATCTGTTGGATCTGACGTAACGACATTAAACGCGTTGGGAGTCACAAATAACATTCTCAATGGAGCAATCACTGGTTCATTCTTGCCGGCAACTACTGATACTGCCGACTCATACATCAAGCTATTCAGGGAAGTAAATACAAAGTACAACCCAGGAGTTGCTTTCGATAGCAATGTTCTTGCAGGAATGAATACAGCATTTGTTACAGCTGCAGCGATTAAGGCAGCTGGACCTAATCTGACCCGTTCAGGCCTAATTAGAACAATTGAAACAAAGGGTAAGAGTTTCTTAAGTGCTTCACTTACTCCACCAACATATTCAACTACTTCACATGCGGGATATGCCGGCTTCTGGCTAGGTACCTTTAATTCAAGTGGAGTTCTAGTTCCAGAAACCGGTAAGTACAAGGTCTACACAACAGATTCTGCAAAGGGCAAAGTTGTAGTCAGTACTTATAAGCGTCCAGCAGTATCAGGGAAAGGATTATTTAAGTAATGTCTACATTTACTAAAAATCAAAGAAATCTAGTTTCTGTCCTATTGTCTGCTGCGCTGATTTCACTTTCAGTCGTAGCAGCACCAGCGCAGGCAGCTGCAACGGGTCCACTTTGTGGTCCTAGCACCAATGCCGTTGTTTCATGCGGTGGTACTACCTCTGATGGTGCGAAGTATGCGATGCAGGTTCCTGATAGTTTCAATGGAACTGTATTCCTGTACTCACATGGTTATACATATGCAATTGATATCCCTGGTAAGTACACCATGGCATCAGTTCTTAACAATCCAGTGCCAGGCCCAATAGGACCACTAGCACCGACAACAGTAGATATGGTGGCGATCAATTCACTTCTAGCTTCTGGCTATGCAGTGGTTGGATCGACTTTCCCTGTCCTTGGTTGGAACGTAAAAGAGGCTATTGCAACCAACGTTGAGTTGATTGGAATTTTCAAGAAGAAGTTCACAGATACAAAGAAGGTAATTGCTTGGGGAGAGTCACTCGGGGCTTTCATCACACAAGCACTTGCTGAAAAGTATCCAAAACTAATTGATGGTGCAGGTCTCATGTGCCCAGCACTTGGAAATGTTGCAGCTGAACTTACAACAGCTGGTGATTTCCTTTGGGGCCTAAAGACAATGTTTGCTCCAACTATTACAGGGCGAAACTATGCTGCAGGTGATGCAGGAAAGATGCAGGTTTATACCGATCTTGGAATCCTTGAATCACTTGGAGCTGCTCTTAAGACATCAATTGCTACTGAACTTGTAACCAATACTCCTTCTTGGCCAGCAGGTGCTCCTGCAGCTGCAGCGTTGGGATCAGTTCCAGTTCGCTCTGTAATTTTGTACCTAGGGTTAATGGCAGGAATTCCAACTAGAAGTGCTCATTTAGATGGAGTTTCTGGTCCAGGTGCTGTTGGTTCTACTACTGCATTTGGCTTTGCAACCATGGGAAGTCCAGCACTTGCTGTTCTGCAGAATGGCTTTGATGCCGCAGGACTAGCAGTTTTGGCTACATATGACTTAGAAAAGCAAAGTGGTGGAGCGTTCTTTGACAATACAAAGACAAATTACGCAAAGCGCACAACACTTGAAAAATCTATTTTCAATGCTCCTCTAAGCGGTGCAACTGCGATTGCTGGAATTGAGAGATATCTTGCAAATCCAGCTGTAGCTCGTTGGGCTGCAACACCTGCAGCAGCAGCTAAGTTTGCTACCCAAATTAAGCACACAGGAAAGTTAAGTCATCCAACAGTTGTACTTGCTGCAACTGAAGACGTAATCACTCCTGAAGGAAATACTCAATGGCTAATTAATCGACAAAAGACTGCAGCGGCAAAAGCCAAACTGCTAGTTATTTGGAATAAGCCAGCTGATCAATACACCACGTTCACTGCAACAGGCGAGCCAGATACATCAAAGCCAAAAGCAAATGGAACTGGCCACTGTAACTTCACAGCTGATCAGTATCTAGCAGTCGCGAATATCCTTTCTGATGCCGTTGAAAACAATGGCAAGTTGGATACTGGAGTAGTCCGAGAAAATGCATTAGCAAACGCTACTGGACTATCAATCGCGCCTCGCACGGGTAGAATGCAAAAGTACTACCAAAAGTAAGTAATAACTTGTAAACAAATACAAGTAAAGAAGGGCTCTCGAGAAATCGGGGGCCCTTCTTGTATTACCCTTGAACAATGCATCATGTGGAATCTGCAGAAGAGATGTTTGATCTGGGAAAGCAGATTGGCGCGCAGTGCAAACCTGGGGATCAAATTTTGTTAGTAGGACCATTAGGAGCAGGCAAAACTCTATTAGTTCAAGGTATTGGCGCCGCCCTCGGTATCGGTGAAATAACATCTCCAACTTTTGTGATTGCAAGAAAACATGGGGGCCAGATTCCTATTGTCCATGTCGATCTCTATCGCTTACTAGATAGCCCTAATCCTGCGACAGCAATTGAAGATTTAGATCTTGAAACGGACGCAGATAAATCTGTAACAATAATTGAATGGGCATCGCCAGAGTATTCAGTCCTTCAAGCAGATCGACTTGAAATTACGATTGATCGTACTTCTGAAATTCGACAGGTCAGCATTAAACCCATTGGTCCCCGCTGGAAGAATTTCACATTATGACAATTTCACTAGCAATTGATACAGCAACATCTAGAACAATCGTTGGAGTTGTCGATGATGGGGTTGTTCTCTTTGAAGAGTTTCATGAGGGAGCAACAGATCACGGCAAAGCGATTTCACAGTTGGTTGCGCAAGCATTAAAGAGCACCAAACTTATCGACCAGGTTGTTATTGGTATGGGCCCTGGCCCATTTACCGGGTTACGAGTGGGAATTACTTACGCACAAACATTTGCATTAGCCAGATCAATTCCGTGGATCGGTGTCTGTTCCTTAGATGCGATTCGAATTGATTCCACATCTAAAATATTGAATACAGATGAGTACACAGTGGCTATCGATGCTCGTCGCAAACAAATCTACTGGGCCAGTTATAAAGAAGGAGTGCGAGTTAAAGGTCCTGCAGTTGATAGACCTGAAGATATCGATGAATTCATTACTAATCTCTTTCCAGATGTTAGGAAATTAGTAGAACTTAGTTCCACGCAAAATGTAAAAGAGCCGATCTATCTTCGCAGCCCCGATGCGATACCAACGGCGGAGCGAACATGATCACCTATCGCCAACCCATGGCACTTGATATCCCAACTCTTGTCGTACTAGATAAGGAGTACTTTCCTTACTCTCCTTGGAGTCCGGCTCAATTTAAAGAAGAGTTTGCGGGGATTCCATCGACTAGATTTTTTGAGTTAGCTATCAGTGACAATCACATAGTTGGATATGCAGGAGTAATTGCACCTGGTCCAGATACGGCGGCTGATATTTTGACTGTCACAGTTGTAGATAGTTTTAGGCGCCAAGGAATAGCAAAGAGATTAATTGCAGATATTGAGGGTTATTGCCAAACAAAAAGCTCTAACGCAATCATGCTAGAAGTTGCTACAGAAAATGTTGCCGCAATATCTCTTTACGAAAATTTAGGGTATTCCCAAATTTCAACGCGAAGTAATTACTATGGGACTGGCAAAGATGCTCTAGTCATGCAAAAGGAGCTCATCTAATGCAACCATTGGTTTTAGGAATAGAAACTTCATGTGATGAGACTGCTATTGGAATTGTCCGTGGACGAACGTTGCTTGCAAATGAAATAGCATCAAGTGTTGATGAACATGCACGCTTTGGCGGAGTGGTTCCAGAGATTGCCGCCCGTGCTCACTTAGAGGCAATGCTTCCAAGTATCGAGCGCGCAGTTAAAACAGCTGGTATCTCTCTTCGAGATATTGATGCCGTGGCAGTGACTGCTGGGCCAGGTTTAATTGGCGCGCTCCTTGTTGGCGTTGCATCCGCAAGTGGTTTAGCTCAAGGTCTGGGAAGGCCGCTTTATGGAGTAAATCATTTGGCATCTCATATCAGCGTTGATTACTTAACTCATAGCGATCCATTAGAACCAACTATCGCACTTCTTGTCAGTGGTGGTCATTCATCACTGCTACAAGTAGATGACATTACGGGTTCAATTACAAAATTGGGTGCAACTATGGATGATGCTGCTGGTGAGGCATTCGATAAAATTGCCCGAATCATGGGAGTGGGTTTTCCAGGTGGACCTGCAATTGATGCACTAGCAAAAACTGGAAGTGCAACGGCCATTGATTTCCCACGTGGATTAACGACTTCACAAGATTGGCAAACAAGAGCATTTGATTTTTCATTTTCAGGATTAAAAACCGCAGTTGCGCGATATCTAGAGTCAACACCAGATTATGCAAAGGGTGATGTTGCAGCATCATTTCAAGAAGCAGTAGTTGATGTGCTTTTGCTAAAAGCGCTAGCTGCATGTAAACAAACTGGAATTGATTCGCTAGTTATTGCTGGAGGCGTTGCAGCTAATTCCAGATTGCGTGCGTTGGCAGAGCAGCGCTGCGAAAAGGTTGGAATCCAACTTCGCATCCCCGCCCCAGCTCTATGTACTGACAACGGCGCCATGGTTGCCGCCCTTGGTTCGCTGTTGGTTAGCGCAGGGCGAGCCCCAGCGGCCGAGGCCATTGATGCCGATTCATCTTTGCCTGTCACCAGCATCAATCTGCGCTAAAGCCCTGCAGGTAGAGCCGGGCTCACAAGCAGGTTCAGTAGATAGGGCTTCAGGGCCCCAATCCAGATTCTCAATTTGTGTCGGGCTTTAACCCAGCCTAGAGTTGGCTTTAGCACTCTCGACCCGAGTCTGCTAACTCGAAAGTCGAATGAGGAAACCTCGAATCTGCGGAGACTTTGATCCACGGATTCAAGAATTCATAGATGAAAGAACTAGAGAAGGAGTCACCACATGGCAATCAAGCCACTAGAAGATCGCATTGTGATTAAGGCAAATGAAGCAGAGACCACAACTGCATCAGGAC
>JBIIGW010000080.1:0-4520 GCA_044236295.1 Candidatus Planktophila sp. | reverse complement strand
GCTTCAAGCCAATCGCACCTTCAAGTAAGTGATGGCCTCCGAGGATAAAGATCATTAAGAGAAGGTGGCCAGCAAACATATTTGCAAATAAACGAAGTGAAATAGTCAGTGGACGAACGATTAAGTATGTTGCAATCTCAATAGGAGTCAACAAGATATAAACAGGTTTTGGGACTCCTGGCATGAAAAGAATGTCTTTTAGGTACTTAAAGATTCCATGATGACGAATACCGACGTAATGGAAAACGGCAAAAGTTATGATTCCAAGTACATATGCAAAACTGATTCGTGACATGGTTGGGAATTGGATCAGGGGAACAATTCCAAAAATATTATTTGTCAGGATAAATACAAAGAGAGTGAAAAGGTAAGGGACAAAGCGCATAAATTCATGCCCAATGATGTCTTTACCTAAATCATTTCGTACGTAGGCATAAACCGATTCCCCGGCGAATTGAAGCTTGGAAGGAACAATTGCTGCCTTACGAGATGCTGCTATAAAGAAAATTGAAATAATGATTACTGAAAAAATAACAAGAAAAATTGGTTTTGTTGTGAATTCGTTGTCACCGAAAATTGGTGGCAAAACAAAGTCTTTACTGCTTGGGGGAATAAACTCGCCGCCTTCTGCACGAAAGCTAAACATCGAGCGCACGAAGACTCCTCAAGAATTATCGAAGGATTAAGGCTGGGATGAAGGGATGGGGAAAATCTCTTCGGGACGTACCCTATTGTTTAAATCGACGTTGTGAGAAATCCAAAACCTGTGAATAAAGGTCAAATTGGTCACCCTTCGCGACCAAATCTGAGCCAGACCAGATAAAGAGCAGCACCCATGCCAAGCAGAAGGCCTATAGGTAAGAAATAGCCAGTGACCAGCCATTTATCCAGACCCCAGCCGATCCCGCCCCAGAACAATGGTCCAGAGATTAGGTATCCAAGAATTGTCCAAGCGGCACCCTCATTGATACGACTCATTTTTCTCCTTCAGACTCATTGCCGGAGTTTGAACTGCTGGCACCGGGTAGGGGTAAATGTATGCGCAATTTCGTATAACTCGCAATTTCGCCTCCTAGCCAACTGAGCGTAAGAAGTATTGCCGTAACACCAAAACTAGTGCGATTGATGCTCTCTCTATCTGTATATGTGGTCAGGAGCCAGAGAAAAACTCCCACAAACAAAAGCTTGGTTGTATATGAAAACAGCGCCAAACCCATTGTGGAAATTGGATCCAAATTTCTGGAGATGCGAGAAACAAAAATAGTTATTGTAAAGAAAATTACAACAATGAACTGGGCAAGTAATGCTCCTAAAAAACCGGGCAAGCCAGCGACAATTGCAGACAGTCCCATAGCTGCAACACCGGTCAATGCAGTGGGAATTACTGCTCCTCGAAGTAGAGAGAGCTCAACGTTTTCTTGTGTCATCTAACTACCACTGGAGCTTTCTTTCCACTTTTCATCACAAAAATACTTGCACCTAATAAAACAATCACTGTGATCAATGCTACCCACCATGGAGCAAATGCAAGCACTGTTACAGGAAATGCAATCGTTGCAGTCCATAGATACAAAATTAAAGCAGTTTTATTCGTTGAGTTACCGGCACTAAGTAGGCGATGATGTAGATGTTCATTATCTGGAGCAAATGGTGATCTGCCTGCTTTAACTCTGCGACCCACTGCAAGAAGTAAATCCAAGAATGGAATGGCAAGCACGGCAAATGGAAGTAGCAACGGTAGAAGTGTTGGCCCTAGCGACTCTGCCGAAATCGCGTTGGGATCTACTTGACCAGTTAATGTAATTGCAGCAGCAGAAAGTAAAAGCCCTAAAAACATAGAGCCGCTATCACCCATGAAGATTTTTGCTGGATTTAAATTGTGAGGTAAAAAGCCTAAGCAGATTCCCACAAGGACGGCCGTAGTAAGAGATGGAACACCTGCGCGACTGAAGCCATAATCAACTGCTAATAGATATGCAAAGGCAAAAAAAGCTATACCAGAAATTGCAACAATGCCTGCTGCCAAGCCATCCATTCCATCAATAAAGTTAACTGCATTGATTACCACCAAAACGATGAGCACAGTCAGAAGTTGACCAATGCTTGGTGGCAGAGAGATAACGCCATTGATTGGAAGCCACAAAATTTGAATTCCATACACAAGCAGGATTCCGGCAACAAAAACTTGGCCAGCTAACTTAGTCAGAGCGTCTAGTTGAAAACGATCATCTGCCATCCCCAGCAGAACTATTGCAGTTGAGGCAAGAAAGATTCCCAATGCTTCTTGGCCAAATGATTTTCCAACTAATGGAAGATGGTTAACAATTAAAAATGTTAACGACATTGCAATCCACATGGCTACACCGCCCCAACGGGCAGTTGGGACGCTATGGATATCTCGATCTCGGACTGATGCCATGGCACCAAGACGAATGGCTAACTTTCTTACAAATGGTGTTATCAAATAACAGAGCGCAGCTGAAATCAGAAGCGTTATTAAGTACTCGCGCATTAAATTCTTTTATGCCTGGTAGATGGGAAAGCGAGCGGTCAGAGCATGAACTTCAGATTTGATTTCAGAGTGTGTTTTCTGATCATCAGTCTTAATGGCTCGAGAAATAAGAGATGCAATTTGTTTCATTTCCTCAACTCCCATGCCTTGAGTTGTTGTAGCAGGTGAACCAACGCGAATACCACTTGTAATTCCTGGTTTTTCTGGATCATATGGAATTGAATTCTTATTCATGACAATTCCAGCGGCGCCGCAACGTTCATCGGCGACTTTGCCATTAACGCCTGTGCTTCGAATATCCATAAGTGCAAGGTGTGTTTGTGTTCCGCCTGAAACAGCGCGCATACCTCCATCTTCAAGAGCTGCTGCCAAAGCTTGTGCGTTCACAATTACATCTTTTGCATACTTTTGATAAGCCGGAGTTGCACATTCAGCTAAGGCAACTGCTTTTCCAGCAACTGCAGACATGATTGGTCCACCCTGCATACCTGGAAACACTGCCTTATCAATTGCTGCAGCGTGCTGTTCTTTAGCCAAAATCATTCCGCCGCGAGGTCCACGCAAAACTTTATGTGTCGTAAAAGTAACAACATCAGCATATGGAACAGGTGAAGGAATCGCTTTACCTGCAACAAGACCAATAAAGTGGGCTGCATCCACCCACATGATTGCGCCAACTTCATCACAGATTTCGCGGACTTTAGCAAAATCAACAAGTGATGGGTAAGCAGTTGCGCCCGAACAGATCATCTTTGGCTTAGTCTTTTTCGCAATCTCTCGAAGCTCGTCATAATCGATCAATTCATTATCTTTTCGCACGCCATATGATTCAACGTTAAACCACTTGCCAGAAAAGTTAACTGGTGAACCATGAGTTAAGTGCCCACCGTGTGCAAGTGACATCGCAAGAACTGTGTCCCCTGGCTTTGTAAATGCCTGATAAACAGCGATGTTTGCTGATGCACCAGAGTGAGGTTGAACATTTGCATGCTCTGCCCCAAATAAAGTTTTAGCACGATCAATTGCAAGGTATTCAGCCTTATCTACTTCTTCGCAACCACCGTAATAACGCTTTCCTGGATAACCTTCAGCATATTTATTAGACAAAGTTGAACCTAAAGTGGCTAACACCGCGCGAGATGTGAAGTTCTCCGATGCAATCAATTGCAAATTTGTTTGTTGGCGCTTGAGTTCAGACAACAAGACAGCGGCGATTTCGGGATCTTGTGACGTTAATAGATTGAAATCAGGGCCGTAGAAGGTTTCAGACATGGACAAACCCTACAACGCTAAGCCCAGCCATGCTCGTTGCCACCAGGTTTACCCTAAGTTTGGAACAATCTTTTTGATTTCGGCTCTAGAGATTGCACCTTCCCGAACCAATCGAACACCGGATTCATCAGCCTCAACAATCGTAGATGGTGCTGATTTTCTAAGCTTTCCATTGTTGAACTTAATTGCTAAATCCGTTTCCATAACAAGCACTTCATCCAACGTTAACGGATTAGGCAAGCCTTTTCGTGCAGCACTTGCTATTGCTAGTGGACCAGTGTGTGCTGTTAAGGCTTTAGCAAATGCTGCTCGCGGAACTCGAACACTCACACGATCTAATTTATTGGCATCTCCCAAATCCCAACTCAATCCTTCATAGGGACGCAAGTTTAGTGAAAGCATCCCAGGCCAAAACTTTTTCATCAAAGCTTTTATCTCTGGAGTTATCTCACGAATAATGCCATCTGTAGTTTTTGCTGAACCAACGATCACTTGGGCTGCCGTAAAGATTGAATCCCCGCGAAGAACATGCATTGCACGAACTGTGTCTGCTCTAAATGCATCACAGGCAAAGGCATAACTATTTTCCATAGGTATCGCAATGATGTATCCGTCTGCAATTGCCTTGGCGGCGTTACTGACATGGCGTCCAAGTTCACCCTTTTTTAAATCAACTTTTTTCGCCATGGCTACCTCCTCACCGCACTCGACCATCGTGGTCGGCCCACTAGGTCAT
>JBIIGW010000010.1:0-16725 GCA_044236295.1 Candidatus Planktophila sp. | reverse complement strand
CAAATGGAAAAATGGCACACTTTGGAACATTCAACGGTAATCCTTTAGCAATGGCAGGCGTGCGTGCAGTTGATCGTATTTGTTCCGATGGCGCACTTGAAGCTGCCGAAGCTTTAAATCAACAAGCGCTAGATCGCATCAGTGTAATTATTGAGGAATATCAACTTCCAGCCCACACTGTTGGGTTTGGGGTTAAGGGATGCGTTACCTGGTCAACAACACCGGTGCGCAACTATCGTGACTATAAGGCCACAGATTTTTCAATTGCAGAGGCTCACTGGTTGTTTGCAATCAATCGCGGAATCATCACGCCACCAGGATTAGATGAGCAGTGGTTAATTTCATTGGCACATGGCCAAGAGGAGATTGATTTGCTGGTTGAAGATTTCCGCGAGTTCGCAAAAGCTTTACGCGCCTAATTTAAAAAGAAGAAAAGCCCCCGGTGTGAAAGGCACCGAGAGCTTAACTTGTGCGCGCGAAGGGATTCGAACCCCTAACCTTCTGATCCGTAGTCAGATGCTCTATCCGTTGAGCTACGCACGCTGATTTATTTGTGATTGGCAATACTACCCGCTTTTTTTACTTGCCCCAAACGCCACTCAGTCGGCCAAATACGTGGCTTTTCTGGGTCGATCTTCGCTCTACTGTGTTTAACCCCGACGAAATAACTCTCTGGCAATCAGAGTGAACAGTGTCTTTAGGAAGATGAATAACTGGCGAGGTGAATTTATTTTCCTTCCTTCTCGCTTAAGAAAGCTAAAAAAGTGTTTGATAAGAGTGTTTTTACCACGCTGTAACTTCGTGAATTGATCATCATTTAACCATTGAATTCCCCAAAGTTGCGAAATATTTTGATAAATAGGTCCTTGAAACTTTGATGCACGGGCTAGAGCTGGTGCAAAGACTGCCATGGCACGTTGATCTTTTTTATCAACAACCCCCACTAAACCTTGTTCGCTTTCGAGCAAATACTCTGCAAGCTCCTTCAGGTTTGTTGAATTATTTGCATCTGCAAAAATGTAATAAGGCGTGGAGCCAACTTCGAACTCTTCTAAAATCCACTCAATTGAAATGAGTTGGTTGGCAGGAATTGTCTCCAACGTGAACTGTGGATCCTGAGACAACCAGTTTCTGATCTCTCTAAGATCGGTGTACAAATCACTTACTGGCGTGTATCGGCGGTTCAATAATGACCAGGGAGCAAGAAGTTTAAAACTAGCCGTAGATCCAGGGGTTGCCAAGAGTTTTTCCCGAAGCTTTAGGATTTGATCAAGATTTGCTTCACGTGCATCGATAATCACTTGGAAAGTCGGGACCAACCAATTGAATTTACTTTTTTCTCGAATTCGATACATCTGCGGAATGTATTGGGCGAATGTTGGGTCGTTATGTCTTTGAATCTGATTCTTATGCACTTCTACTGTGCTGTATCCAAGGTGCCAAGAAAGAGCTTTGCGATCAACAACTGTTCGTAAGCCGTTAACGAAAACCCTCCAACCCAGTTCGGTATCTTCTCCGGTTACTAAATCACGGTTATATCCACCTAAGTTTTTCCATTGGCTATTTTTCATTGAAAAAGTTGCACCGACGAATGCCCTGTAGCCATCAATTCCTGGCTTTTCTAAATCATTTGTTAGAGAGACGCGTGCTTCCCAAAGCTCTTTACCCCAACTCTCTTTATGAAGATCGCTAAAACCATTTGTGCTTAGAGCTTGAACTAATTCTTGCGGCGAATATTGCCAATCCTTAACAAAACGCTTCCACCCAAGAACGACATAGTCATCTGCTTCGTGGTGCCATTTCATATGATGAGCTAGGTGATCTGGTTCAAAAACCATGTCCGCATCAACAAACCATAGAACATCTGTATTTATCTGAGAGACCATGTCGGATGTGGCTGCGGTTTTACCCCACTTACCTTCACTATTTCTGTACGTCACCAACTTAGTGTTCTTAGGTCTAATTCTTGGAAGTGAAAGTGGTTTAGCACTGCCGTCATCGATAATGTAAACACTAACTAGCTTTGCAGGATAACTCTGCATAGAAAGAGAAGCTAGGACTAAATCTAATTTCTCTTGACCATCTCGGCAGGCAATGACAATGCCAACGCTCAGTTTTGGCTTCTGCGTTATTACCAAATCGTGTGGTCTTGAGAACCGAAATGTTCCTAACTTCATCTGTGTTCTCCAAAAATTTGGTGTGGCCAGAGTCCCACTACTTTTTCATTCACATTATTTAGATATTTTGAGTAGTTAGTTACGTATGTATGGGGAGTAAAGCCGCGGCGATAAATATATCCAGCCCCAAAAGTTCGCCATATTTTTCCACCGTTATTTGTTACGCCGCTAAGAAGGAATTGATCGACAGCAGACTTACCATCGCCAAACCAACCTGCTTCTTGGGCTGATGTGCGTTTTGCTAAAATCGTTCCACCGCAGATCCAGTCACTGTAATGTTCAACGGTTTGCATGCTGCCTCTGCCAAACTTTCTTAGTGTCACATGTAGTGGCTCCAAATAAATGTAATTCATCGCTCGACCAACAACCTCTGCGCCAGTATCAATTGCCGCATCGAGTAGATCTCTCAAATGCTCCGGGCCGTAGTAATCATCATCATCCATCTTTGCAATAAATTCACAGCTGGTTTCGGCAGCAAGAGCAGATAACACAGTTCCTAAAGTATTTTCTGCATCGAATTTTTGAACAAAAGTTTTAACTTTGCGGCGGTTAAGTGCAGAAATCTGCTTTTTATGAAGAGCAGATAATTCAATACCGTGTAGTCCTAGCCGTAGCTCAAATGCTGGAAGACTCTGCTGCAATAACTGTGAGAGCAAGGAACTCAAATCATCTGGTCGAATAGTCGCAACTAAAACCGAAAGAGAGGGGTACCTTTTTATTCTTGACCGGCGCTCTTTACGTAAAGACTCGAGAGCAGTGATTTCCTGCGAAAATGTCGTGAATCTATTCAAGGTTTTGGATAGACCCGATGTCATGGGCTAAGACTACCAACAAATAAATGGCCCACTGATAGGATTTAGAAATGTCTGATCAGCGAGTAAAGAAGAAAAAACTAAGTAAATTAACGCTGATCTTCGCTATCAAGAGGGTGATTTTAGACGTTACTGATTTACCAAAGTATCTCTATTACCGATTTTTCAAGGAAATCACACCCGTTAAATCTAAAATTGTTTTTGTTGTTTCTTTTCCACGTTCTGGTACTCATGCACTAGGCAGTTTGCTGGCAAAGCAAGAGGTGGGATTTCATTACTATGGGGAGTTTTTTATATTCAACGCATGGAACTCTCAAATTGGAAAAATAAATCGTTATTACCCATTTTTTTCTTTAAGGTTTTTTATCAACTTCCGTGGGCAGCGCAGAAAATGGAAATACTTACGATTTGAGAAGACTTCATTGAACGCACAAAAAACCTTACGGTCAATCACTAAACTTCCTGGGGTACATGTCATAAAAATTTTTCCCCAACATTTTACTGATCCACTCTTACAGTCATTAATCGCTGAATTTAAACCTCATATTATTTTTCTGCGTCGCAATCACCTTGATCGCTTTGTCTCTCATAAGAAAGCTAATGCGACGGGTAATTGGCACACCTCTTCGACATCCGATGTAGAAATAGATTTGAATCCGACAGAGTTTGATCGATTTATAAAGAATTATTCACAATTTTACGAAGATACCCTTCGGTGCGCCAAAGCTTCAGGATGTGCGATCTTAGATCTTGATTTTAAAGATTTACATAACCCTGAAAAAGTAAGGCAGATGCAACAGTTCGCTCAATTTGATGGATTTAGCGATTGGGACAAATTAGTCGTGGCACCAACCACCCGAAAGCAGGACAGTTCTAATAAGGTGCAAGAACAGTTCCTTGCAGAAACTGGAAAGACATACGCTGACTATGAGTTTGTGAAGAGCTCGCAATGAACAAAATAGCAGCAATCCTTAAGGAGCTAGAAGCGGAATCTATCGAGATCTTCCGTGAAACGGCAGCTAGTTTCAAAAAACCAGTAATTATGTACTCCATTGGCAAAGACTCCACTGTGATGCTGCATATCGCTAGAAAAGCTTTCTACCCTGCTCCCATTCCTTTTCCTCTTTTGCATATAGACACAACATGGCAGTTCAAAGAAATGATCACATTTAGAGATGAGATTGTTAAGGAAACTAAATCTCAGTTAATTGCTCATATAAATCAGGCTGGTTTGCGAGATAACATCAATCCATTTGATGCTGGGATATCTGAGTACACCCGAGTCATGAACACTGTTGCTCTTCGCGAAGCTTTGGATTTGCATGGTTTTGATGCAGCCCTTGGAGGATCTCGGCGTGATGAAGAAAAAAGTCGTGCGAAAGAGCGCATATTTAGTGTGCGAGATCCTGGCCACCGTTGGAACCCAAGAGAACAACGACCAGAACTCTGGCGCACATATAACACTCGTCTAGCACCTGAACAAACAATGCGCGTCTTTCCTATAAATGACTGGACTGAGGCAGATATTTGGCATTACATACTGCAAGAAAATATCAAAGTGAGTTCTTTGTATCTTGCGAAAGACCGTCCGGTAGTAAAACGTGGAGATCAACTCATTATGGTTGATGATGATCGATACCCATTATTAGATGGTGAGAAGCCAACTATGCAACGTGTTCGCTTCCGAACTTTAGGGTGCTACCCACTTACCGCTGCCGTCGAATCTAATGCATCAACGATCGAAGAAGTTGTTGAAGAAGTTCTCAATGTAAAGCTAAGTGAGAGAGCGACGCGTCTTATTGATGGAGAAAATGAAGACTCCATGGAAAAGAAAAAGACGGAAGGTTACTTTTAATGTCAGGGGCAATTGTTCGACTTCTCACTTGTGGAAGCGTTGATGACGGTAAAAGCACATTAATTGGTCGTTTACTTGTTGAAACTGACAGCGTCCCTCACGACACTATTGGCGCGGCAAAAAAGGTAAGAAGAAGTGGATCAACAATTGCCGCTGGCGAAATTGATTTTAGTCTTTTAACAGATGGCCTTGAAGCAGAGCGTGAACAGGGCATTACGATCGATGTCGCCTATCGTTCAATGAAGTTATTAGATGGTAAGCGATTAATTATTAGTGATGCCCCGGGCCATGAGCAGTACACACGAAACATGGTTGTTGCCGCATCGCGGGCAGATATTGGTTTAGTTCTAGTCGATGCCATGAAGGGTGTCCGAACACAGACCCTTAGACACTTAACAATCTGTTCCTTGATGGGTGTTTCTCGAATCATCATCGCAATCAACAAATTAGATGCTATGGATTACAAGCAAGAAGTCTTTGATTCTATTTCTAAAGAGGTAACCCGCGCAGTAGAGCGTCTTGATGTAAAAGACATTCATATCATTCCTATGAGTGCTTTGGCCGGAGATAATGTGGTTTACAAGAGTACAAATATGCCTTGGTACACATCGCAGAGTTTGCTCGAAGCTATTCAGGGTTGGGAAAAGCCAATTGATAAAACAGCAAACGGCATGATGCGAATTCAGATGATTGCCCGAGCAGAAAACTTTCGCGGAGTATCTGGAACGGTACGTCGTGGATCATTTTCAAAAGGCGATGAGATCACAATTTTCCCAAGCAATAAAAAGGCCACGATTTCCTCAATTGTCACCTTTGAGTCTCAGATAGAGACAGCCAATACTGAAGAGGCTGTAACTCTGGTTTTAGAGCCAGAAGTCGATGCTACTCGCGGAGATGTAATTGCTCAGAATTCTGATGATTTAGCTGCTGCTGATCGCTTTGCCGCTCATGTTGTCTGGCTCAATGAAGAGGATTTAATCCATTCGCGTTCTTATTTAATGATGAGCGGGCCAACTACAACTCCAGCGATGATTACAAAGATTCGCCACAAAATTGATGTTAACTCTGGCGAACATCTTTCGACCGATACTCTTAAAATGAATGAGATTGGTGATGTAGAGATTGCCTCTGATATTCCAATAGTTATGCGTCCATATTTAGATGATCGTGAGTTTGGAAACTTTATTCTTGTAGACCGTCTAACATTAAAAACTGTTGGTGCGGGGATGATCAAACACGCTTTACGACGCTCTTCCAATGTTACTCATCAAGATTATGAAGTTAACAAGGTACAAAGAAGTGCACAGAAAAATCAGAAAGCTAAAGTTGTTTGGCTAACTGGCCTTTCTGGTTCTGGTAAATCAACTATTGCTAATGCCCTTGAGAAACGGTTGTTTGCCCAAGGAATGCACTCCTATGTTTTAGACGGTGACAATCTTCGTATGGGTCTGAATATGGATCTTGGCTTCACATCTACCGATCGTGCAGAAAACGTTAGACGCGTTTCTGAGGTTGCAAAGTTAATGGTCGATGCGGGCTTAATTGTAATTTCAGCTCTAGTCAGCCCATTTGAAGTTGATCGCCAGCGCGCAAAGAGTATTTTTGAAGAAGGGGAGTTTGTAGAAGTATTTGTTGATACACCCGTAGAAATTTGTAGATCACGTGACCCTAAAGGTCTCTATAAGAAATCAGCTGCTGGGCAGATTCCAAACTTCACAGGTGTGGGTCAAGATTATGAACCACCTCTTTCTCCAACTTTGGTTGTTGATGGCACCGCGCCAATCGATGAGATTGTTGAAAAAATCTTAAGGGAGATTTTGTGAACTGGATAATCTTTGCCCTCGTTGGTAGCACCGCGCAACTAATTGACGGCTCTCTTGGTATGGGCTTCGGTCTAACAAGCTCCACACTTCTTGTCACTCTTGGTGCATCTGCAGCTGTTGCATCTGCAGCTGTTCACTTTGCAGAAATTGGAACAACGCTCGCATCGGGTGTCTCACACTGGCATGCCGAAAATATAGATAAGAAGATCTTGCTGCGTTTGGCCATTCCGGGTGGAATTGGAGCATTCTTGGGCGCAACTTTCTTATCTTTTATTGATCTTTCCAGTTCTAAGATTTTTATCTCGACGTTGCTTCTATTCCTGGGCTTTTTACTTCTTTATCGCAATGTTTTTAAGTCACAAGGTCAAGTAAATATGGTTGAAATTACAAATCCCAAATTCCTTACGTACTTGGGCTTTACTGGCGGATTTGTTGATGCATCCGGTGGAGGTGGTTGGGGTCCAATTGTGACGCCAACTTTGATCACAACAACTGCAACTGAGCCCCGTAAAGTTATTGGAACGGTGAGCGCAGCCGAATTTGTTGTTGCGTTATCAGCATCACTTGGATTCTTATTACAAATCTGGCGTATCGATATTGATTGGGCAATTGTGGGTGGTTTGGCAATTGGTGGCGTTATCGCAGCGCCCATCGCTGCTCGTTTAGTCGGAAAACTACCCGCAAGACAACTTGGAATTGTGGTGGCACTTGCAATTATTGTGCTAAACGCAGTTCAAATCATGCGCGCTTAAATACAGATTTAAAAGTAATAGATCTCGGCATGAGCCATAAGTTGATCCCAAGTAATCCCTTTTCTTCGCGGCTTTGATAATGGCTCTCCCGCAGCAATCTCTGCAGCGTTGATTACTTCCCAATCTTTTTGCGTGACCACTTTTTTCCCTTTGAGTAAATCTGAAATGTCATCTTTATTCTTTGGTGCGCTCAAATCTTTTCCTAATAGCTCTATAACAGATGTCGCATCTGATTTATTGGTACCGATAACTCCTGATGGCCCACGCTTTGCCCATCCAACGACATACATATTGCCCTTAACCCGGCCATCAACGTTTACTACTTTCCCATTTTCAAACGGAATACCCGGAATATCTAGCGCGTTATAGCCAATAGCTGTGACCACTAAACCGGATTTGATTGTTTTATCTCCTGTTGGTGTTGAAAATACGACACCTTCTACGTGACTGCTCCCTTGAATCTCTTTTGGTGTGTGAGAGAACAAAAACTCTATTGTTCGCTCATGCTCAGTCTTTTGATTTTGAGCAATAAACAACATCGCATCCAAATTACTCTTAACGTCCTTCTCGGCAGAATCTCCAACTCTTGCTATAGCCGAAACAATTTCATCTTCATCAATAATCACATTTGTGTGCTCTAACTTTGGCAGATCTCGAAGTTCTGGCGAAGTAAAAGCAGCAAATTCTGCTCCTCTACGAATGGCGATATAAACCTTTCTAATACCGCTTTTTTTAAAGGCATCAATTGCATGATCTGCAGTGTCTGTCGGATCTAACTCGCTAGGTTCTAGAGCCAATATTCTGGCTACATCCATAGCCACATTTCCACCACCAATAACGACAGCTGTTTGACTATCTAACGGCACATCAACATCGGCAAAATCAGGATGCGCGTTATACCAAGGGACAAAACTTGCAGCCGATAGCGAACCGCTTAGATTTTCACCTGGAATGCCTAGGGTTTTTCCTAAAGATGATCCTGTTGCAATAATTACTGCATCGTATCTATCTTGCAGTTGATCAACAGATAAATCCTTACCAATTTCTACATTTGCAAAAAGGCGGAAGTTTTCTCCTGTTGCTATTTTTTCAAATACTTTTGAAACTGTTTTGATTTTTGGGTGATCTGGCGCAACGCCGCTTCGAACCAATCCCCATGGGGTAGGTAGGCGCTCAAACATATCTATTTTAAAACTGCGATCTTGATCTGCAAGATTATTTAATGCTTGTGCCGCAAAGTAACCAGCAGGGCCTGCCCCAACAATTGCTACTTTATATGTTGGCAACTTTTCCTCACTTCATAATAAAAGAGCGGAGACGAGGAGATTTGAACTCCTGAAGGCTTTAACACCTTACCTCGTTAGCAGTGAGGCGCACTCGACCGGGCTATGCGACGTCTCCTTGTGCAGGGCTAGTTTACAGGAATATCATTCAAGTGAACTACCTTGGTATTACGTTGGAACTTTACCTTAATTGATGAAATAGTTGAGGCGAAGGATCTCTATTGAAACAGCAGACCTACGAATAGGAAAATTATGCCGCTTAATCCCGACATGAGCGTTTTTCTTGACAAGGCAAAGGCTGCAGGTGCGGTTGAAATTTCAACTTTAACCCCCCAGCAGGCTCGCTTGAGCACTCATGCCGCTTTGGATTTGATTGGTGAAATAAACAAAAGTGTTTCGATTACTCATTTATACATGACTGGCCCAACAGCAGATCTTCCTTTAGAGATTTTTACGCCCCCAGGTGTTGGACCATTTAATGCATTGGTGTGGTTCCATGGTGGGGGCTGGGTAGTTAACTTTCTTAGCCATTCCCATTCCCACCTTACAGAGTTGGCTGCAAGAACTAACTCTGTGATTGTCGCTGTCAATTATCAAAAAGCTCCAGAACATAAATTTCCTATTCCTCATGATGACTGTTATGCAGCACTTGAGTGGACTCTTCAGAACGCAAATAAACTGAATATCGACCCAACAAAAGTTGGAGTTGGCGGTGACAGTGCCGGTGGAAATTTGGCATCAGGTGTGGCAATTCGTGCACGGGATGAAAACAAGATATCTCTAAATTACCAATTACTCTTGTACCCGTGCAACGGTTTAGATTTTGAAACTATGTCCTATAAAGAATGTGAGACTGGTTACGGTTTAACCCGGTCTGATATGAAATGGTTTTGGGAGAAATATTTAAATGGTGGTCAGGACCTAACAAACCCTTACGCAGTACCTTTGAGTAGTAGTAGTTTGGAAGGTGTTGCACCTGCAATTATTGCAACCGTAGAGTTTGATGTGCTTCGAGATGATGGTGTTAATTATGCAAAACTTCTCACCGAATCAGGAGTTCCTGTGGTTTACAAAGACTTTCCTGGATTAATTCATGGCTGCTACTCATTTTCTGGGGTGGCACCATCGTCGCTTGTACTTCGCGATTTTTTTGCTGAATCAGTAAACGAATTACTTAAAAAGGATTCCTAAAGTTATTCAGTTGTAAAGCTCTTCCACCGATTACTTTCTTAATTATTTTGTGGGAATCCCAAGTTAATCCCGCCATGGCTTGGGTCTAACCATCGGCTTGTTACTACTTTGCCCCTAGTGAAGAAGTGAACTCCCTCGGTGCCGTGGGCGTGAGTGTCTCCAAACAAAGAAGCTTTCCAACCACCAAAGGAATAATAGGCGGTAGGAACTGGAATTGGAACATTAATTCCAATCATTCCAACTTGAATTTCATTTTGGAACTTTCTGGCAGCGCCACCATCGTTAGTAAAGATTGCTGTGCCATTGCCATATGGATGAGCATTAATAAGTGCAACACCTTCGTTGTAGGTCTTAACACGAACAACACTTAATACGGGTCCAAATATCTCTTCTTTATAAATACTCATAGATGAATCAACACCATCAAATAAAGTTGGCCCAAGCCAGAAACCATTTGATTCGCCATTAACTTTCGGATTGCGACCATCGACAACTAGCTTTGCACCCTGTGCAACACCGGCTTCAATATAGGAAGCCACCTTGTCTCGATGAACACGTGTAACAAGTGGGCCCATGTCTGCACCTTTTGTTCCATCACCTGTATTGAGCTTTGACATTCTCTCTGAGATTTTTTGAATGATCTGATCGGCGATTGGTTCAACTGCAACCAAAACCGAAATTGCCATACATCGCTCACCTGCAGAACCGAATCCAGCGTTTACTGCTGCATCTGCTGCTAAATCTAAATCTGCATCTGGCAGGACCAACATGTGGTTTTTTGCACCACCTAAAGCCTGAATACGTTTTCCTTGCGCAGTACCTTTTTCATAGATATAACGCGCGATAGGAGTAGAGCCAACAAAAGAAATAGATTTAACATCAGGATGTTCAATTAACCGATCAACTGCGACTTTATCGCCGTGTACAACGTTAAATACTCCATCTGGCAATCCCGCATCTTTCCACATCTGTGCAATTAAATTAATTGCAGAAGGATCCTTTTCAGATGGCTTTACTACCACCGTGTTTCCTGCAGCAATAGCGATTGGGAAAAACCACATTGGAACCATCGCTGGAAAGTTAAACGGAGAGATAATTGCAACTACACCTAGAGGTTGGCGAATTGAGTAGACATCAACTTCGGTAGATACACCTTCTGAATAGCCACCTTTGAGTAGATGTGGGATTCCACATGCGAACTCGACTACTTCTTGGCCTCTAGTAACTTCACCTAACGCATCAGATAAAACCTTGCCGTGCTCGGCTGTAATCAGCGCGGCAACTTCCTCTTTACGTGCATTTAAAATCTCTCGAAACGCAAAAAGAATCTGTGTGCGTTTTGCCAAAGAAGTAGTCCGCCACTCTTCAAAAGCTTTCTGCGCCGCACCCACTACCTCATCTACAACTGCATTTGATGCAAAATCAACATGGCCTGTGATTTCACCAGTGGCTGGATTAAAGACGTCTCCGGTTCTATCTGCTTTTCCATTCCATGAATTTCCGTTAACAAAATGTGTAATTCTCATGCATCTGCTCCTGTGTAGTGATGTGAAATAGTTGCAAAAGCTTTGTCCAATACAGCAATACCCTCTAATGCCTCTTCTTTAGAAACATTACAAGGTGGAACGATGTGCATGCGATTAAAGTTTGTAAAGGGAAAAACACCCAATTTCTTAGTTGCCGCAACTAATTCATTCATCGCAGGACTTGATGCACCATAAGGTGCAAGGGGTTCGCGCGTTTTGCGATCGCTCACTAAATCTAATGCCCAGAAAACACCTAAGCCACGAACTTCGCCAATTACTTTATGTTTTTTTGCTAATTCATGAAGTGCTGGGCCAATTACCTTTTCACCAACCTGGGCAGCATTTTCAACTATTTTTTCACCTGCCATCACATTAAGAGTTGCTACTGCGGCGGCGCATGCAAGGGGATGTCCAGAATATGTAAGACCGCCTGGAAATACCTGTTGATCAAAAGTTGCTGCGATTGCATCTGAAATAACTACTCCACCAAGTGGTACGTAGCCTGAGTTAACACCTTTTGCAAAAACAATTAAGTCTGGTGAAACGGATGAATGTTGATAAGCAAACCATTTTCCAGTTCTTCCAAATCCGCACATAACTTCATCTGCAATCCAGATGATTCCGTATTTATCGCACAGAGCGCGCACGCCTTCTAGGTAACCTTTTGGTGGAATGAGTACTCCAGCTGTTCCAACAACTGACTCGATCAATATTGCCGCAACAGTGTTTGGACCTTCAAACTTAATGACATCTTCTAAGTGTTTAAGTGCGCGAGCGCACTCTTGCTCTTCACTTTCTGCCCAAAAAGCGGTTCGATACAAATATGGTCCGAAGAAATGAACATGGCCAAATGCAAACTCATTAGGCCAACGTCGGGGATCTCCTGTTGCAGAAATCGCTGATGTTGTATTGCCATGATAGGAGCGATAAAAAGATAAAACTTTGTGGCGGTGTGTATGAATTCGAGCCATGCGAATCGCATTTTCAACACCATCTGCTCCGCCATTTGTAAAGAAAACTTTGTTCAAATGTGATTCTGCTCTGTCAGTAATTAACTTAGCAGCATTGCTTCGGGCCTCATTAGCGTGCTGCGGAGCTACTGTAGTTAGTAGCTCTGCTTGTTCTTGAATCGCCTTAACTACCTTTGGATGCTGAAAGCCAATGTTTGTAAATACTAGTTGCGATGAAAAATCTAGAAACTTATTCCCATCAAAATCCCAGAAGTATGAGCCTTTGCCTGTTTGTACTGGCAATGGAGAGATAAGAGATTGCGCCGACCATGAGTGAAATACATGGGCTCGATCAAGGTCAAAAACTTCCTTGCCACGGGCTGGATCTGGTTTGTTCATCCCCCTATCCAACCATTTTTATCCGGGTTAAGTAAGTCGTTGGTTGTGCTCACTACTGCTTGTACTCTCTGCATGTGAATGAAAGTCAAAAGGCTGCGATTAACAACCCTGAGCGGGCCCATGATGTACCCCCTTCAGAAATCTTTAGCGAGTTTATGAAATCTGGATGGCTTCCAACACCACTAGATGGTGTTGTTCAGGATGAAGTTATCCAGTACTGCGTTATTAGGCGTGCTCAACTTTCAGATTCTTTTATTGGTACGCGGTTAGTTATTCCTAGTGGCTCTGCTAAACAGCGAAGCAATGACACTGATTATCTCTATCGGCCTCACTCAGCTTTTGCTTATTACACAGGTGTACAAGGTGTTGAAGCGCAACCAGATTCTGTGCTTGTAATGGAGCCAAACGATGGCGGACATGAACCAATCTTGTTTATAAACCCCAGATCGACACGAGAGACTGAAGCGTTTTATCAGGATGCAAAAAATGGAGAACTTTGGGTTGGTCGCAGGTTTACAACAGATGAAGCATCGCAAAGATATGGAATTGAAGTTCGCGAAGTTAAGGATTTACCTAAGTTTTTAAAAGGCAAGCCTGCTGCCGCTTTACATGATTACGACGCAGTGGTTGATTCTGTAGTTAAATCTCATGCGCGCTCTGAAGAGTTAGTTAACTTTGTATCGGCTGCTCGACTGATTAAAGACGAGTATGAAATTGCGCAGATGCAAAGAGCTGTCGATGCCACTCATCGTGGATTTAACGATGTCATAAGCGCACTGCCTGCAGCTATTAATACTCCGCGAGGAGAACGTGTCGTTGAGTCAGCTTTTTATGGTCGCGCTCGAATTGAAGGTAATGATTGTGGTTACAACACAATTGCTGCTTCAGGATCACATGCCTGTATTTTGCATTGGACCAGAAATGATGGAGACATCAATCCAGGTCAACTTCTTTTACTTGATGCAGGAGTAGAACTTGACTCCTATTACACCGCCGACATAACCAGAACACTTCCAATCACTGGCAGATTTACGCCAGCGCAAAGATCTCTTTACATGCTGGTTTATGAAGCTCAAAAAGCTGGAATTGCTGCAGTTAAAGCAGGCGTTCCATTCTTGGCAATTAACCAAGCAAGTCACGCAGTTTTAGCACAGGGGTTAATTGATTTAGGTGTCTTAAGCATGAGCATTGAAGAAGTTATGGACCCTAAATTTGGATTACATAAACGATGGACGTTACATGGTGTTAGCCACATGTTAGGAATGGATGTTCATGACTGCGCGCAAGCTCGTGAAGATCAATATCGTGATGCTCTTTTGCAGGTAGGGATGTGTTTAACCGTTGAACCAGGCTTATATATTCAGCCTGACGATGAACTATTTCCTGCTGAATACAGAGGAATTGGTATTCGCATTGAAGATGACGTAGTTGTTACAGAAGATGGTTGCATTAATCTAAGTGAGAATATCCCACATCACCCAGATGAAATTGAAGCTTGGATGGCTTCGCTTCGTTAAATACGAACTAGCGATTTAAACGCTTGATTGGGGATTTGCCAATTTGTGAAAGTACGCTCGTTACAACACTAATAATGATGCTGGCAAAAACCGCCGACCAAAATCCAGTAACTTCAAACTTATCGCTCCACTGTGAAACCAGCATCAGTATTGCTGCGTTAACAACTATAAGAAACAGCCCTAAAGTTAAAATCACTGCAGGAAGTGTAAGTAGTTTAAGCAAAGAGCCCAGAGTTACATTTAATAAGCCAAATAGCAGCGCCACCCAAAGATAAGTACCTGGCCCACCACTAACTTCAATTCCTGGAACAAGCGCAGTTGCTACCCAAAATGAAATAGCAAGTGCTGCCCAACGAATTAATAACCTCATGCAGAGATTATAGGCCCTCACGCTTTCGGATTTTGGTGCCTAACCAGCGAACTGGATCGTACTTAATGTCTGCAACACGCTCTTTCATCGGAATGATTGCATTGTCAGTAATTTTGATATGTTCTGGGCAAACTTCTGTACAGCACTTGGTGATGTTACACATTCCAAGTCCGTGTTCTTCTTGCGCAGTTTTTTTGCGATTCTTCAACATATCAAGTGGGTGCATATCTAACTCAGCAATACGAATAAAAAAGCGAGGCCCAGCAAATGACTTTTTGTTTTCTTCGTGATCTCTGACCACGTGGCAAACATCTTGGCAAAGGAAGCACTCAATACATTTACGGAACTCCTGAGATCTTTCGACGTCAATTTGTTCCATGCGCGCTTCACCTGGGGCAAGGTTTTTTGGATGCTCATAAGCTGGAACTTCCATTGCCTTTTTGTAGTTAAAGGAAACATCAGTCACTAAATCTTTAATGATTGGGAATGCACGAAGTGGTGTAACGGTAATCGTTTCATCATCACCAAATGATGCAACCTGTGTCATACATGCTAAGCGCGGCTTTCCGTTGATCTCCATGGAACATGATCCGCACTTACCTGCTTTACAGTTCCAGCGAACAGCTAAGTCGCCCATCTGAGTTGCCTGTACGCGGTGAATTACATCTAGGACTACTTCACCCTCGTTAGCCTCAACAGTTACATCTTTAAGGGCGCCATCTTTAGAGTCTCCACGCCAGATTCGAAGCTTCACATTACGTGCCATTACTTGGTCCCGCCTTTCGAAGTTTCCTCTGGTGTCATGTACTTCTCTAACTCATGAATATCAAAAAGATCGAAGAGTTCTGCTGGATATGTTGGCAATGCCTGTTCGCGGATGTTTACTTTTTCTCCATCAAATGATGAAATCAAATTAACTTGGCGCCATCTTGTCTCCATATGTGGGAAGTCATCACGGGTGTGTCCACCACGAGACTCTTCACGTGTGATTGCAGATTTTGCTGTGCTTTCTGCAACTAGCAACATGTTGTCTAGATCAAATGCTAAGTGGAAACCTGGATTAAAGACTCGACCACCTGAAACAGCAACATTTGCGCTGCGCTTTCTAATCTCTGCAATTTTTTCAATAGCTTCTTTAAGTTCAGATCCTGTTCGAATAATTCCAACAAGGTTATGTGTAATCTCTTGGAGCTCAGCATGTAGTGAATAACTGTTCTCGCCACCTTGACGGTCAAACGGTGCTTGAATCTTTGCCTTAGCTTTTGCAATCGCTGCATCACTAACTGGGTTTGCTCCATTTTTCTTTAAGTATTCAATTGCGCCCATTCCTGCACGGCGGCCAAAGACCAAAAGATCTGTTAACGAGTTACCACCAAGACGATTTGATCCATGCATTCCACCAGCAACTTCACCGGCAGCAAATAATCCGGGAACACCAACTGCTGCAGCTGTATCTGGGTCAACTTCAACGCCGCCCATTACATAGTGGCATGTTGGGCCAACTTCCATTGCCTCTTTTGTGATGTCAACACCAGCTAATTCATAGAACTGGTGCCACATAGAAGGAAGACGCTTTTTAATTACCTCTGCCGGAATTCTCTTGGATACATCTAAGAAAACTCCACCGTGCTCGGTGCCGCGACCAGACTTAACCTCTGTATTAATTGCGCGAGCAACTTCATCACGAGGCAATAACTCTGGCGGACGACGATTGTTGTCTTGATCTTCATACCAACGATCGGCTTCTGCTTCATTGTCTGCATACTTATCTTTGAAAACATCTGGAATGTATTTGAACATGAAACGCTCGCCCAGGTTGTTGGTAAGAACTCCACCTTCACCACGGACAGACTCTGTTACCAAAATTCCTCTAACCGATGGTGGCCAAACCATTCCAGTTGGATGGAACTGCAAGAACTCCATGTCAACTAAGTTGGCGCCCACCTTTAGAGCTAATGCGTGACCGTCGCCAGTTCCTTCCCAACTGTTGGAAGTAATTTTAAAAGTTTTTCCAACGCCGCCGGTGGCAATTACTACGGCAGGTGCTTCAAACAAAACCTCTTCGCCGCT
>JBIIGW010000079.1:0-4601 GCA_044236295.1 Candidatus Planktophila sp. | reverse complement strand
TTGCATATGCAGCGTACTTACATGCTCGCGTAACAATTGGTTGGCGCGGCCGCCGCGCTGCGTGGCTTTGCTTATTTGCCGGATCAACATTCCTGTTTAACTATGTTTATATAAACATTTGGGGAACAGGCAAGCACACTTATTCGGGGCTTTAAAGTTTTCTTAAAAAATCCGGATCATCATCAGGCGGCAAAATACGCCGCTTAGGGTTTTTATTTCTCTTTGGCTTATTTCTCCCAGCAACTAAATAAGCAATTGGTCCAATTGCTACAGCCTGTGGGCCAAGAAGAATGATTATTAAAAGCCATCCCCATTTAGGAAGATTTCTAATCTGAGATTCATCTGCTCGAGCACAATCTAGTAACGCGTAGATAGTTACACCAAAGACTAAAACTAATGAAAGGACTCTCAGCATGGGATTATTGTATCGCTAGAGCGATAGCAAAAAGGGTTGCAAATAAAAGTTGCAGCTTTCCGGTTCTGCCTAAAACTGGGATTAATGAGCCCCCTGAGGCCTGGCTTAAAACTACTTTTGAAACAGAAAACGTTAAAGGTGCTGCAATTAAGGTCAGAAGCGTTGCTGGAATAAAAGTTGCTACAGCTGCGATATGGGCAAGAATCAATAGCGATACATAGATTCGTCGAGCCTTCATATCACCTACGCGGACTGCAAACGTGCGCTTTCCGGCGACCTTATCTTTCTCTAAATCTCTTATGTTATTGACTGTCAATATTGCACATGAAAGCGCACCCATCGGGATTGCAACTATAAAACTCATTAACGTTATTCTCTCGGTTTGAACATAAAAACTTCCTACCGTTGCAACAATGCCAAAGAAGATAAACACTGAAATCTCACCTAAACCCCGATAACCATATGGATTCTTACCACCGGTATATCCCCATGCCGCAGCAATGCAGATTAGGCCAATAGGAATCAACACAAAAGAAGTAAGTAAGGAAAGCCAAAGCCCGGCAATACTTGCAATTAAAAAAGAAAATAGAGCAGCTCGCTTAACCGAGTTTGCCGAGGCAAGTCCGGAAGCAACTAACCGAATAGGTCCAACTCGATCATCATCAGTTCCCTTTATGCCATCGCTGTAATCGTTTGCAAAGTTAACTCCGATTTGAAGCCAAATTCCCACACTTAATGCCAAAACGGCGCGAGACCAATTGAACTCACTTCCAGCTAGTGAAGATGCAACCACAACAGGTGCAATTGCGGCAGGCAAAGTGCGAACGCGTGCTCCAAGCACCCATTTATTCACGGTTAATCTCCTTGGCTAAAGCTTCGCGGTCAATTTTTCCTATACCTCGCAATGGTAGCGAAGAGAGATGATGAATACTTTTTGGTTTTGCAATCGATCCTAAATCTTTCTCAAGATGAAGCAAGATTGCTTCATCGCTGACCTGACCCACAACAGCTAACTGCAAACTTTGACCCCATTGAGGATCATTACTAGAAAAAGCAGCAGTTTGTAATTGGGGGAATGCAATTGCAAGAGAGTTTTCAATAGCACTCAAAGAAATATTCTCACCACCAGAGACAATGACATTATCTGCTCGGCCTAACACAACAAGTTTGTTATCTACTATCTCGCCTAAATCTGACGTTTCAAACCAACCATTATCCAAACTCCATGGTGCATTTAAGTATGTAGTTGCCAAAACTTTTCCTTTTAAGCGAACTCGTCCGTTTTTTACCTCATATTCGACATCAGAAATTGCTTGTCCTTCATAGACACAACCTCCGCAGGTTTCTGTCATTCCATAAGTACTTACAATTTTTATACCAGCAGCCTCTGCTTGTCTTCGTAATCCCTGCGATAGGGATGCCCCACCAATTAAAACTTTGTCAGCATTTTGTAAATGTTTTAGTAGCCGTGATTCACCATTAAGTGCGCGAAATAATTGAGTCGGAACAATTGCAGTAAAGTCTGCATCTGGATAATCGCCTTTAATGCTTCGAAGATCTAATGGAACGGTTCCAAGTTCAAGAGCGCGCACAAAGACATTCACAGCTGCAATATGGGTAAGCGGTAACAATAAACTCCAAGTATCCCCATGATTTGCTCCAAGAAATTTATTTGAAGATTTTGCCGAAGAAGTAATTGCTTGCGCAGTCAGTGCAACTTCCTTTGGATCACCAGTCGTGCCTGAGGTTCCAATTACTGCTGCGATATCACTGGGGGCATAACTACTTGTGATCTGGCCAAAACCCAGAGTGGGCCCAGCGCCGGCGAGAGCCGATGTGATTTCTCCCGCTAATTTGGGAGTTTCCCATTCAGGGCTGACCCGGAGAATATTTCGTTGTGACGAGTTATCCATTGCCACCGTAGGCTATCGCCAGTAGTCGAATAAGGGAGAATGATGAGCCGTCCAATCAAGCGTGATTTTGGTGACCGCACAATTCCTACATGGGTGACCGCTCCAGGTGGAGAATCCTTTACGGATATTAAGTATCAAGTCGGTGATGGCATTGCAAAAATAACCATCAATCGCCCCCAAGTTAGAAATGCATTTCGCCCAGAAACAATTATTGAATTAAAAAACGCTTTTGATCTAGCAAGAGATAACGCATCAGTTGGAGTTATCATTTTTACAGGCGAAGGCACCGAGGCTTTTTGTTCTGGTGGGGATATTAGCGTTCGCGGCGATGATGGTTATGTTGGGTCAGACAGTGTTGGCCAACAAGGCTTAGGTCGATTAAATGTTTTAGATTTACAAGTTCAGATTCGTCGCACACCTAAGCCAGTAGTGGCGATGGTCGCTGGCTGGGCAATTGGTGGGGGACATGTATTACATGTTGTTTGTGATTTAACAATTGCTGCTGACAATGCCAAGTTTGGGCAAACTGGTCCGATGGTGGGTTCTTTTGATGGTGGTTATGGATCAGGATTACTTGCAGCAAATGTCGGTCAAAAGAAAGCCCGTGAAATTTGGTTTATGACACGTCAATATGATGCGCAAGAAGCATTATCAATGGGTCTTGTAAATACCGTTGTTCCACTTGCAGAGCTTGAAAGTGAAACAGTTTCGTGGTGTCGCGAAATGTTGAAAAACTCTCCACTTGCACTTCGATTAATCAAGGCAAGTATGAATGCAGCAGATGATGGTCTTGCTGGAATCCAACAACTTGCAGGCGATGCAACCCTGCTCTTTTACTTAAGTGAAGAAGGTCAGGAAGGCCGAGATGCTTACAAAGAAAAGCGTGCACCAAATTTCGGGAAATTCCCTAAGCGTCCCTAATTCCCTCATAAATGGATCAATCACTTTTAAATAGTTTGCGTGTTGTAGCGCTGCCTACAAAAACAAATTTTCGCGGGATCAAAATCCGGGAAGTCGCATTGTTTAAGGGTGAGCATGGCTGGGCAGAGTTTTCACCATTTTTAGAATACGAGGATGCAGAGTGCGCCCCTTGGTTATCCTGTGCAATTGAAGCTGCTACGCAGCCAAGACCAAAGTTGTTTCGAAACAGCATTAATGTAAACGGAACTATTCCAGCAATAAACGATGAAAAGGAAATCTCCCAGATAGTAGATCTATTTCCTGGTGTGAAAAGCTTTAAAATTAAAGTTGGAGATGACACAGATCTAGATTTAGCTCGTATCAATAGAGTGCGCGCGCTTCGCCCCGATAGCACAATTAGAGTAGATGTAAACGGTGCATGGACAGTTGATCAAGCAGTTTCTTTTCTAAAATTGGCTGGTGAGCTTGAATATATAGAACAGCCATGTGCAAGCATTGAAGAGTTGCGCGAATTAAAAGAACGCATTGATACAAAAATTGCTGGGGATGAAGTTCTTAGAAAAGCAACTGATCCTTTTGCTCTGGATCTAACTGGTGCAGTTGACATTCTTATGTTAAAAGTGCAACCACTTGGCGGTATCAAGCGAACACATGATTTGATCGATCACCACCAACTACCTGTTGTCGTTTCCAGCGCTTTAGAGTCTGCAATCGGTATCGACTATGGCTTGGTTTTAGCTGGTTCGATTGAAAATCTAGAATATGGATGTGGCCTTGCCACAGGCTCACTTCTTGCTAAAGATGTCGCCGATATTCCGATCATCAAGGGCCAGATGAAAATTTCTTCCCCCACTCCAAATTTTGATGGATTAGATGTGTCGATAGAGCGCTTTGAATGGTGGAAGAATCGCATTATGAGAACGGCAGAGCTTTTATGACTAACAACGCCACGTCATTAGCGCGCGTAGTTGTTCGCCAAATTATCGAATCTGGTGTCCGCGATGTTGTTATCTCACCTGGTTCGAGAAACGCTCCGCTCTCACTTGCATTCTTTGCAGCGGCTCAAGAGAAATTAATTAGAATTCACGTTCGAATAGATGAGCGGACTGCCGCATATTTTGCACTTGGATTAATTAAATCAACAGGCCGTGTTGTGCCGATCCTATGTACAAGTGGTACAGCAGTTGCCAACTATCACCCCGCTGTTTTAGAAGCACATCACACCAACTTGCCACTTTTGGTTTTAACCGCCGATCGTCCAGCTATGTTGCGTAAAACAGGTGCTAACCAAACTACCGAGCAAGCGCGCATCTTTGGTAAAGCCGTTCGTTATTTTGCAGATGTTGACGGAC
>JBIIGW010000009.1:0-16958 GCA_044236295.1 Candidatus Planktophila sp. | reverse complement strand
CCCTCAACATCAAGGGTCGAATCATCATTTCCCCCCATGGCATAAATGGCACCTTGGGCGGAAAAATGAAGGATCTGAAAAAGTATGTAAAGACAACTCGATCTTATCCGGGGTTTAAAAAGATTGACTTTAAATGGTCAGAGGGAACACCTCTAGATTTCCCGAAGCTAAAAATTAAAATACGTCCAGAACTCGTCGCCTTCGGAAATCCAGATGAGATTAAAGTTGATGAAAATGGCGTTGTGGGCGGTGGAGTACATCTGCGCCCCGAGGAAGTGAACAAACTAGTAGCAGATCGTGGGGATGAAGTCGTCTTCTTTGACGGTCGTAATGCTTTTGAAGCAAAGGTCGGAAAGTTTAAAGACGCTGTCGTTCCTCAGGTCGAAACTTCACATGATTTTGTTGCAGAGATTGAAAGTGGAAAGTATGACCACTTGAAAGATAAGCCAGTTGTCACATACTGCACTGGCGGAATTCGTTGTGAAATTCTCTCTGTTGTAATGAAAAACCGAGGCTTCAAAGAGGTTTATCAAATGAAGGGTGGAATCGTTCGTTACGGAAACAAGTACGGCGACGATGGATTGTGGGAAGGCTCTTTATATACCTTTGATGATCGCCTCACAATTGACTTCAGTGATCACACAAAGCTAATTGGAAGCTGCGCCGAATGTGGTGAAAAAACCAAACAGTTTAGAAACTGTCAAAAGCCAGAGTGTCATCAATTAGTGTTGCTGTGCGATCCCTGCTTTGACAGCCATACCGAGCGCCCCTGCAATCACGAACGCGAAGTTAAACGAAACCGCGAACTCATAGGTTAAAACTGAGTACCCATGGGCCTACGTTGTAGACTGTGAAAATGGCCCATACCGCGCGGCATATGTTCATTAATGGCATCGCCAGCACTGGAGCAGCCGATTCAGATTTTGATTTCATCGTTCCAGGATTTATTGATATCCACTGCCATGGGGGTGGAGGAAAATACTTTTCAGAATCAGCCGATGTTGCAGCTAAGGTTCATCGCTTAAATGGAACTGTAGTTCAAATAGCCAGCTTAGTCAGTGAATCAATTCCTACCCTAATTGCCCAGATAAAAACTCTAAAAGATAATGACCAAATTTTTGGCATCCACTTGGAAGGTCCATATCTTTCGCAGAGGTTTTGTGGGGCTCATGATCCATCGCTACTTAAGGCTCCGGTTTTATCTGAAGTAAAAGAGCTGGTCTCTATCGGTGAAGGCAAAATTAAAATGGTAACAATGGCCCCCGAATTAGATGGGGCTCTTGAAGCGATTGAATATCTAGTGAGCCAAAAAGTAGTTGTTTCAATAGGCCATAGCAATGCAAATGCTCAACAAACTAGAGATGCCATTTCAGCAGGTGCAACAGCTGTAACCCACATCAATAATGGCATGTCTAAGCTTGGAGCCCTAGATTCATTATCTGAAGTAGCGTTAGAAAGTGAGCTTTTTCTTGAGTTAATTCAAGATGGCCACCATGTATCCAAACAAGATTCACTTTCAATAATTCACAAAGCGCCCCACAGAATCATAGCTGTAACAGATGCGATGTCGGCTGCGGGTTGCCACGATGGTGGGTATTTAATCGGATCTCTACCGGTGGAAGTTACGGCAGGCGTTGCGCGCTTAAAAGGTAGCCAGACTTTAGCTGGCAGTACATTGACAATGGTCGACTCATTTATTAACTACTTCAATCTAGTTGGATTTGAATCAGCAGTAGAATTTACATCCCTTAATCCAGCAAAATTACTTGGAATTAATATACCTAATTCATATATTGGAATTAAAGACGGGCTAGTCACCCATCTTGTTAATTTGTAAGAGTTACTTTTGAAAGCCCCACAGGTGCATCAGGATCAAAGCCTGATGCCACAGCAAATTCAAGTGCAAATCGTTGAAGAGCGATCGCATCAACAAGGCTGGATGTAATCTCATCATCACAATCTGACCCGGCAATAACAATGTCACTACCAGTTGGAACGCCACCATTTCCAATCCAGAATATACGTGTACTGATGGTGCGAATCTTTGCTGTGGCCTCTGTGATTGATTGAGTTGGTAAACCAGTTGGAGCGACGATGAATACTTGTGTCTGCTCAGTTAGGGCAGAGATCGGACCATGCAAATAGTCGGCCGTTGAAAGCCCCTGCACAGAAATCTTGCATGTCTCTTGAATCTTTAAGGCAGCCTCACGAGCATTTGGATATGCAAAGCCACGACCCAGAATTACTATTTCTTTATCGCGCGTCACTTGTGAAACAGCATTGGTGACCAAGCCATCATTTGCTACTAATTTAGAAGCTTGTTTTATGATCTGCTCTGAATTAACTTTTTTTCCTGTCCACGCCATCACTAATAGGTAAGAAACTAGTAACTGCGCGTTATATGACTTGGTTGCCGCTACTGCTAATTCTGGGCCAGCCAACAATGAAATATGGTGGTGAGCGATAGATGCAAGTGGTGATTTATCATCATTGGTCATTGCGATTATGTAAGCCATTGAGCTACGCGCTGCTGTGGCAAACTTTACTAAATCCGGGGACTGCCCACTTTGGCTGATAGCGACGATCAAAGTGTTGGCATATTTCAGATTTGATCCATAGATTGTCACCGAAGATGGAGATGTCAGTCCAACCGGTAGTCCAATCTGCGTTTCAATCAAATACTTTAGAAAGTGTGCGGCATTATCTGAAGTACCTCTAGCAAGAATTAGAACTGAGTGAATTTTCTCAGTAGCTAGAACATCCTTAACCTCATTGAATACGGAACTGTTCTCAAGAATAGATGTAAATACTCCGGGGGTCTCGGCAATCTCTGAAGCCATAATTCTGCCAAATTGGTTCATGCACTTATCATTTCACAAATATTCAAGTATTCTCACATGGTGGCTACCCCAAAGAAGATCGTGCCTAAGCATGTTGAACTTAGAGACAAGCTTCGAAGTCGCTTTCAGAGAATGGCACCTAATTCACTGATTCCTTCTGCACGGGAATTAGCAAAAACCTACAAAGTAAGTGCAATGACTGTTCGACAGGCGTTAGTCGCCCTTCAACAAGAAGGAATGATTCATTCGGTCCCGGGGCTTGGAACTTTTGTATCTGATCATAAAATGTCGAAAAAACTGACATTTGTTTCATTCTCGCAAGAAATCAGTGAGCGAGGAATGAAACCGAGTTCAAAAATAGTCACTGCGATAAAAACAACCGTAAAGAGTCAAGATGTTGCAGATTCCTTGAACATCAAAGTAGGTGACCCTGTCTACAAGATTGAAAGAGTCCGCTTTGCCGACAAAATTCCTATGGCTTTAGAAGAGTCCTTCGTATCGGCCGAACTTATCCCCGGGCTCCTTGATTTTGATTTATCGCACTCTCTTTATGAGATTTTGAAAAATAGCTACGAAAAGGCAGTTACACGCGCAGAATGTGTTGTCTCCCCCATTAATTTAAGCAAAAGACAGGCTGATCTTTTGGATACAGAAGTGAAGTCTGCAGCTTTAAATTTTGTTGTTGTCGCATACGATGCCAGAGGACGAGCGCTTGAAAGATGTAGTTCCATAAAGCGAGGCGATCGATTTGACTTCAAGTACAGCATTCAAGCTGATAGTTAAAAACCTTCTTTTATAAAATACTTGGCCATCAAGTAAGGGTTAGTGATTGCAGTTCCCACGCACACAGCCCATGCACCATTCTCAATTGCTTGATGTACTTGTTCGGGAGTTGTGTATCCACCTTCTGCGATGACAGGGATATTTATTTGTGCAGTAATGCTCTTTACTAAATCCACGTTAGGTAATCCAGTCGAAGGACTTGGCGTATAACCATTGAGCGTAGTTGCAATGGCATCGAATCCAAGTGACTGGGCATAGAGAGCATTTTCAAGAGAATCGATATCAGCCAAAAGTGGAACTGCTGTGTGCTTTCTAACCTCTGTGTAAAAAGCTTCTAGTGTCATGCCTTTATGACGAGACCTTTGGGTCGCATCAACTGCAACAATGTCTGCCCCTGCTGCAACTAAGGCAAGTACATCTGCAACAGTCGGCGTTATATAGACATCCGAATCAGGCGTGTAACTTTTTACTAGACCGATTACGGGTACTTTTACTGCTCGAACAATGCTGGAAACATTTTCAATGCCTTGGGCACGAATCGCTTTTGCCCCCGCCGATTCCACAGTTAAGGCTTGGGCAGTGATGAACTCAGGCGTATCCATTGGGGTGCCATCACTTGCTTGGCAAGAGACTATGAGCCCGCTGTGTATGGCAAGAAAGACTGGATTTAAGGCGACTTCACTTTGTAATCTATTTGTAACCAATTACAGCCCCAATCCTCTTGACTTTCTCCAACCTTACTATAGTTTTACCTCACTGGTCTAGAGCGGTGATGAGCCAATCCAGATCTCACCTAACTAGCGTCAATTCGACGAGTAAGAAGGAGATGGAATGCGTTTAAAGAAGACAACGATTGCGCTGGCCACAGCGCTCAGTTTAGTTGCTGGTATAGCAATTCTGCCGGCCGCTAACGCTGCAACTACAGTCAAAATGGTTCTATGGCCTGGGCCAGAGGGCGATGCAATGCAAAAAGTTGTGGACCTATACAACCGTGGCAAAGGTAAAACCGATAAAGTCAACGTGAAGATGATTCTTCTAAGCCGCGACAACACCTTTGCTAAGGAAGCAGCTCTTATGAAGGCTAAGTCATCTGAGTATGACATTTACTTCACAGCTTCTTACTTGGCAGGACAGCATGCCCCATATCTTTCAGACTTAAAGGGAGTCAAGGACAGCCTGTATCTCAAGGCTTCTGTTAACTCACTTAAAGTTGGCGGAAAGCAAAAGGCTTTGCCTCTTGATACAAGTTTGCACTTTATGTACTACCGCTCTGACTTGGTCGCAACACTTGCAACTGCTGCAAATGCAACGAAGTACTCAACAATTGCAAAAACAGTACTTGGTAAAGATCTAAAGCCAAATACAAATCCTGCAACTTGGACTTGGGATGATGCTTTAGCAACTGCAGCTTTCTTCACTCAGCAGTACAACCCAGACTCTCCAACAAAGTATGGATACGCTCTTCCAGCTAAGAACTTGTTGTACAACACAATGATCTGGAATGACGTTCTATGGGGACTTGGCGGTAACTGGCTAAAGAATGGTAAGCCAAACCTAAATACTGCAACTGGAAAAGCTGCAATCGACGTGTACCACACCATTTATACAAAGGGATTAACATCACCTGAGTCATCACAATGGGAGTATGCAGAGACAAACTCAGCGCTAACATCTGGAAATGCCATGATGGGATTGCAGTGGAATGCTGCTTACTCAGAGTTGAGCACAACAGGTTCTACTAAGGACAAAGTAGGAATCGCACCACCGCCAGGAAAGGGTCCACGTACTCACGTACACGCACTGGCTGTTGGACTTAACAAGTACAGCAAGAATCAAGCAGCTGCTGCAAAGTGGATGGCATACCTTGCCACTACTCCAGCAATGAAGGCATATGCCACTGCTGGTGGAGTTCCATCAATGCCATCAATTCTTGAAGGTATGGTTTCTACAAATGCTTCATTTGCAAACATCATCGAATACGCAGGTAAGTTCGGCTACTCGGAATCAGCCGGTCCTCGCGAATTTGATATGTACGCAGCCCTTGCTGAGGTACTTAGCCCAGCTTGGTCAGGCCAAAAAACATCAGCACAAGTTGCTGCTGCGGCCGATGCAGCGTTAAAGAAGCTACAAAAGTAACAACTCCAATCTAGGGGGGAAAATCTAGTGGCTGGGTACGATTACCAGCCACTAGATTTCCTTTTAGCCCAAGAAAAAACCAATCCTCCGAAAGGCATAGATGAGCGTCGCATTTAATCGGCAAAGGAGAACGGCGGGATGGATTCTTTCCTCGCCACTCTTGATTTTGCTATCAGCGCTTTTGATCTGGCCTCTCTATTTAGGGATTAAAACATCTTTTACTCACGATATTTTAAGTGACTTTGAAACATATGGTAACGGCCTAGAGAACTACAGAAATCTCTTTGCGGAACCAAATTTTTGGGGTTCAATCAAATTCACCTTAATCTTTGCAATCGTTGCAACCGTGATCGAACTGGTCTTGGGCTTTCTTCTTGCAACACTTTTTAATCGCATATTTCCTGGAAAGCGAATACTTTTTTCATTAATGCTTGTTCCAATCATGATCGCTCCTTCATTATTGGCAGTGATGTTTCGCCTGATTCTTAATGAAAATATTGGGATCATTCCTGGGTTGCTCAATAAAATTGGCTTGTCCTATTCAATTTTTGATCAAAATAACATTTTTACATCTCTAATTATTTTAGATGTTCTTGCCTATACTGCCTTTACTTTTCTTCTGAGCTATTCGGCACTTCAAAACATGCCTCAAGAAATCTATGAAGCTGCATCAATTGACGGCGCTTCCTCATTTCAAACCTTGTTACGAATTACATTGCCCATGCTACGTCCAGCCCTTGCAATCATATTTCTTTTAAGATTTTTAGACTCTATTCGAACTTTTGACTCAATTTATATTTTGACTGGTGGCGGACCTGGAACAACGACTCAAACAGTTGGTATCTATATTTATAAAACGGCATTTATTTTCGGTGACTTCGGCCTTGCAGCTTCCGCCGCGATTGTGCTTGTGATGTTGCTTGCTCCATTCATGCCTTCAATAATTAAGCAGTTCAATCTTGGAGCGGAGGAGAGAAAGTGAAACGTAATTGGGGGGTTACGGCTCTTGCGACATTGATCGTTGTTTTCTTTCTTATTCCATTAATTGGAGCGGTCTATACGTCCCTTCGGACTGATGCTTCCATAGCCTCAGGGCCATTTGTATGGGAGTTTGATTCGGAATGGACTCATTACCGAAATGCTTTGGGTGCTGCAGGATATGACTTCCCAAGTTTTTTCCGTAACAGCGTAATAATTTCACTTGGGACAGTTTTTCTTACAATTTTGGTGAGTTTCCCAGCATCCTATGCGATTGTCAGACTCGGCTTTGGTGGTCCCTGGCTGCTGAGACTTGCCTTGGCGCTTCGAATAACTCCAGCGATTTTCTTTGTAATCCCTTTTTATAAACTATTCACAGCATTTCAATTAATCGATAGACCACTTGCACTCATTCTGGCAAATACCTTCATAAATATGACCCTTGCAATTCTCGTTTTTGCCGGGGCAATCAGAGAAATGCCACTTGAGATTGAAGAAGCTGCGGCAGTTGATGGAGCCTCGATTTGGATGACCTTGCGTCGAATCGTCTTCCCACTTCTTGGTCCAGCATTGGCTGCTGTTGGTGTTCTCACATTCTTATTCTCTTGGTCGGATTATTTGTTTGCTGTAGTGCTTACTTCAAGTGAAGCCACACCCGTGACAGTCGGAGCCGCAAACTTTGTCACCTCCTATGGCGTTCGCTGGGGAGACATCTCCGCCGCAGTCTGTCTATCCGTTCTCCCACCATTAGTATTTGCGACAGCAGCTCAAAAGTTCTTAGTCAAAGGACTGTCCTCAGGTGCGGTGAAGGGGTAATCATGTTGGTGATCGACCTCGGCCAATCCGGTTCGCGAGTTCGCCAAGATGTATCGACAACAACATCTCCCCGTGGAAAAAGAAATGGTGAGACAGTTCTTGAGACTCTTCGGGCCATTTTTCAGGAATTGCCTAAATCTTCTGCAGAAGTTGTAGCACTCTCATGTACAGGCTTTAACGGAATAGTTACTGATGCTGATAAATACGGAGATCTGTGCAAAGAATTTTTTGGATCTTCCCGTGTAGCCGTAATTGACGATGGTTTTGCTGGTTTTATTGGAGCGTTAAATGGCCGAGATGGAGTTGTGCTGTCCATCGGTGGTGGTGTTGTTTCAATTGGTGGTCGCAATGGCATGTTTAGTCATCGTGATGGCTTAGGTAGCACTTTCGGTGATGAAGGTGGTGGCTTCTGGTTAGGGGCCTTAGCAATAACCAAATCGTTAGCACTTCGCCAGGGACGTGGAAAAGATGATCAGATGCTCGAATACTTTGCCGATGAATGTAAAAAGTATGATCAACTCACCATTAAAGATGGCGCTGAAGCATCAACTTTAGCCATCAACACAGCAAAGAAAGTTTTAGATGCCGCCGATCTAGGTATTCCAACAGCTGTCTCAATAGTTACCGAAGGCTCACTTTTGTTAGCACAAACTGTAGTTGCAACATGGTTAGGTGCAGGTGGTGAAAACCAAGATATTGTAGAGATTGTCATTCAAGGTGGCCCAGCAAAAAATTCACAGTATGTTCAAGCGATCTTTAATCAGATAAAATCAGAAATTCCACATGCAGTCCTTGCCGAATCTAAAGGAGATAATTTAGATGGAGCTACTTGGATTGCAGAAAATATGGACCAGGATCAGCCACCACTACTTCTTTGGGCCACGCCTTAACTCTGTGATGGGATTCCACTCTCGAAGAGGAGTGCGAGTCTTTTTTGGTGACAACATCAACGCCAATAGCACCCAAAAGGTTCCGATGTAGCCGAGTACGACCCAAGGAAGTACTCGTCGTCCGAATGCATAGGCGCAAAGACCTGCAAAAATACCGAAGAAAAGATGCTGGGCGTCAAATGGAATCATGGACAAAATCCTACTCAATTTATTCAAAAAAATAATCTCCCTCCCCGCACAATTAAGTGCGAGAAGGGAGATCTAATTTGTAGCCCCGAAGGGATTCGAACCCTCGTAGCTGCCTTGAGAAGGCAGAGTCCTAGGCCGCTAGACGACGGGGCCACATTCCATTTCTGGAAAGTTTTCCTAGAACAACAAAAACAACAACTGGTGAAACTGATATTAAGTTGTGTAGCTGGTACTGCGCTGGGGTACCAGGACTCGAACCTAGACTTACTGAACCAGAATCAGCAGGGCTGCCAATTACCCCATACCCCAAGGTTGTTACGCCTTGTATAGCAAGTGCTAAGAATACCAGCGGATTTATAGAGCCAAAGCCGTGCTGATGCGAGAGAGACAAGCCTCTTTACCCAGTAACTCCATTGATTCAAATAATGGTGGTGAAATCGTGCTGCCAGTGGTGGCAATACGCAAAGCTGTAAATGCAATGCGTGGCTTTAGCCCTAGTTCTTCAATTAGAGAAGTTCTCAAAGCTGATTCGATATTTTCGTGGCTCCACTGCGAAACACCCTCTAGCTCTGCAACAGAGCGCTTTAATATCTCTTTAGAACCAGCGTCGGTGATCTTTGAAACGCTATCTGCGTCTACTTCAAAGTCGGAGACAAATAAGAACTTAAGCATTTTTGGTACTTCGCTGAGCACAATAATGCGCTCTTGAATAAGTGGAAGGGCTTTTTTGACTAGCTCAATTTCTTGGCTACTCCCCTGAATTACTTTGGCTTTTGTCAAAAATGGTAATGACCACTGTAAAAACTCATCAATTGTTAATGCCCTAATTTTGTCGCCATTAATCGCTTCTAATTTTTTCATATCAAAGCGAGCAGGCGAAGAGTGCACCTTTTCTACTGTAAACATTTGAGTTAACTCTTTCATGGTGATGTTTTCAACATCATCACCTGGTGACCAACCTAAAAGTGCTAGATAATTACAAATAGCCTCTGGTAAAAAGCCCATGTCTCGATACCAAGCGATAGAGGCTTCACCGTTTCGCTTGGATAACTTGGCATTATCTGTTCCCATGACAAAAGGTAAGTGTGCAAAAACTGGGTAATCCTCTAGGGCAACACCCATCGCTTGATAAACACGAATCTGACGAGGTGTTGAAGAGAGTAGATCTTCGCCTCGAAGTACATGAGTTACCTTCATTAAGATGTCATCTACTGCAACGGCCAAGGTATACAGCGGTGAACCATCTGCGCGGACCATTACAAAATCTGGAACAAAGTTGTGATCAAATGAAATCTCGCCACGAATCAAATCAGTAAATGTTGTTGAACCATCTGGCATTCTCATACGAACAACGGCGGGGCGCCCTTCGGCTTTATATGAATCTATTTGAGCTTGAGTTAATTCACGACAATGACCGTTATATCCTGGCGCAACATTTGCCTTGCGTTGTGCCTCGCGAACAGCCTCTAGCTCATCTGGTGAGCAATAGCAGTAATAGGCATCCTTTTGATCCAAAAACTTCTGTGCATATTCGGCGTAAATATCTAAACGCTGTGACTGCAAATACGGACCATGATCTCCGCCTACTTCAGGACCTTCATCCCAATCAAGACCTAACCACTTTAATGTTTCTATTGCAGCTTGTATGTATTCATCTGTTACGCGCACCGTGTCTGTATCTTCGATACGAAAAAGAAAAACTCCCCCAGTATGGCGAGCATATGCCCAATCGAAAAGGGCTGTGCGAATGTTACCAACGTGGAGATCCCCAGTTGGAGATGGCGCAAATCGTACTTTTACAGGTTTAGAACTCATCTACTGCGCCGCCACCTTATTTGTTAATTCACCAAGTCCTTCAATTGCAACACTAACTTTACCGCCAATTACCATGGGACCTATACCTGCTGGAGTCCCAGTCAAAATGATGTCACCTGGCAATAGGGTCATTACATGGGTTACGAAATTAACGATGGTTGGAACATTAAAGATCATGTCGTTTAACTGTGCCGATTGTTTAACCTGTCCATCTACTGTTGCTGTTAGTTTTTGAGTTCCTGGGATGAACTCGGTATCAATCCAAGGTCCAATCGGACAAAAGGTGTCAAAGCTTTTTGCCCTAGCCCATTGGCCATCTTTGGCCTGTAAATCTCGAGCTGTTACATCATTTGCAATTGTGTAACCAAAAATTACATCGTTCACTCTTTCTTTGGGAACATCTTTACAAATTCGTCCAATGACAATTGCGAGCTCAACTTCATGGTCAACCTGTTCTGACATTTCAGGCCAAACAATTGTGTCAAGTGGCCCAATCACAGAAGTGTTTGGTTTTAGAAAAATTAGAGGCTCTGCAGGAACTTTGCCACCCATTTCTGCGGCATGGTCTGCATAGTTCTTTCCAATACAGACAACTTTGGAGCGCGGAATAATTGGTGCCAACAATCTAACTTTATTGAGTTCAATGCGTGCTGCAGTCTTTTGTATTCCAGAGTAGATCGGATCACCACTAATGACGCTGATAAAACCATCATCTTCGAGCACGCCAAAGAGTGGATCTGGACCCAAACCTGCATCTGGTCCAGGAGTGAATCTGACTATGCGCATTCGGCCATTCTAACCGTTGAACAGCCTGTTAATTCCGCTAACCAACCCATGGAGCTGCGCTTTGATTTATTCGGCGTCTTCAATCTCATCTACTAATCGTTCAACTAAAACTGAGGAAATTCGACGACGCCGACCTAGAGGCCGCTCAGAAGTTATAGCCCAACCATTCCACGAGATTGTGCTACCTGCAATCGGCACACGCCCCAATTTCTGCGCCATTAAACCGCCGATGCTATCGATATCTTCGTAATCAGATTTTTCTATCTCTATTTTTAACTCGTCAGCCAAATCTTCAATGTGCAGCGAAGCCTTTGCACGTGCCTTATCTGGCGTTAGCCACGTAAATTCATCTTCACCATCATCAAACTCATCTTCAATCTCACCCACGATCTCTTCGATGATATCTTCAATCGTGATAATTCCTGCAGTCCCACCATACTCATCAACAACGATTGCAAGGTGAATCTGATTTTTCTGCATCTCTCGTAACAAGTCATCGGCCATCTTGATTTCGGGAACAAAATTTGCAGGACGCATGTGTTGTTCAATAGTTTCACTCTGCTCTGCATCGCGGTGATCAAGTGCTCGTTTAGCTAAGTCTTTTACATAGACAATTCCTACGATGTTATCTATTCCATCACCAATTACTGGGATGCGTGAATAACCACTTCTTAGTGCCAGGGATAGGCCTTGACGTACAGATTTATCTTTTTCGACCCAGACCATATCGATTCTTGGAACCATAAGTTCTCGAACCAAGGTGTCACCTAGTTCAAATACTGAGTGAATCATCTCTTGTTCATCAGACTCTACAAGGCCTCGCTCGTGAGCTTGATCTACCAAATCTCTAAGCTCTGCTTCAGATGTAAATGGACCTGATCTAAATCCTTTACCGGGAGTAAGTGCATTTCCGATTGAGATGAGCAACTTAGTTACCGGACCTAATAGAAATGCCAGACCATAAGCAACGATGATTCCATAGCGAGCATATTTATGCGGTTGTTGCTTACCTAAAGTTCGTGGACCAACTCCCACTACAACATAAGAAAGTACAACCATGATCAAAACTGTTAAAGCCATCGCCTGTGCTGAAGAGTAATTGCGAAGTAAAATTACCGCCAATAAAACAGTTGCAGTAAATTCACACAGCTTTCTTACTAGCAAAATTACATTGAGATATCTAGCCGGTTGAGCGCTGTACTTTCGAAGTAGTGCTCCACCACGCTTGCCCTCTAACTCATCAATGACGATGCGAGAAATTGAGGTTAAAGCAGACTCGCTCGCGGCAAGAAATCCCGCAAAAACTAAGAGTAGAACGATGCTAATAACAGCTAACAGACTCATGATCTCTTTTCCCATTCGGTAACGATTTTCTCTTGTAGTGCAAACATTGTTTTCTCTTCTTCTTTATCTGCATGGTCGTATCCAAGGATGTGCAATAAACCGTGAGTGGCGAGGATATAGATCTCGTGATCGGTTGAATGTCCCTGAGCTTGTGCCTGGGTCTGAGCTACAACTGGACTGATCACAATATCTCCCAAGGTAACAATGTCCTGCGATGAAAGGGGCATATCCATGGGGAAAGAGAGCACATCTGTGGTGCCTGGCTCATCCATCCATTTTAAATGAAGCTCACTCATGTAATCATCCTTTACAAATGAAACATTGAGATCACTTTCTGGGTTCAGGTCTAAGACGCCTAGTGCGAATGTCAACAAGGAAGTTATCTGATCTGCTGGAACTAACTGCCCTGAAGTATTTGTTACTTCGATACTCATCTATTGTCGAATAGGCCGCAATACATGTTGGTTTACATCAAAATTCTCGTAAGCCTTAACGATGTCTCCAATTAAGCGATGGCGTACAACATCTTCGGCGGTTAGCTCTAAAAACGCAATGTCATCAATATCTTTTAAGATATCGCGAACAACTTTTAACCCTGATTTTTGGGCATTAGGAAGATCGACCTGGGTGACGTCCCCTGTAATCACCATTTTGGAGCCAAATCCCAGACGCGTTAAAAACATTTTCATCTGCTCAGGTGTGGTGTTTTGTGCCTCATCTAAAATTACAAATGCATCGTTTAAAGTCCGCCCGCGCATATATGCAAGTGGGGCAACTTCGATAATGCCAGACTGCATTAAACGCGGGATTGAATCAATATCGATCATGTCATGTAAAGCATCAAAGAGAGGGCGAAGATAAGGATCAATTTTCTCGCTTAATGTTCCTGGCAAGAAACCTAAATTTTCACCAGCTTCGACTGCAGGTCGTGTCAAGACAATTCGATTTACTTTTTTTGCCTGCAAAGCTGCAACTGCTTTTGCCATTGCAAGGTAAGTCTTACCTGTACCTGCAGGACCAATTCCAAAAGTAATTGTGTGATCTTCTATTGCCTCTACATAGCGCTTTTGATTTGCAGTTTTTGGACGAATAGTGCGGCCGCGATTGCTGACAATATTAAGTGAGAGAACTTCAGCTGGATGATCTACTGGTTTATGATCGAGCATTTCTATTGCTCTATTGACGGCGTCAACATTTAGAACATTGCCACTTCGAATGACAACCATTAACTCATTAAATAAGTTTTCCAATTTACTGCAGTCATCATGTGGCCCACGTAAGGTAATCTCATTGCCACGAACCGTGATGTTAACTGAAGCAAATGCAGCTTCAATAGTTCGCAAATTTAAATCTTGGACACCAAGCAAGGCGACCATCTGAATTGCTTTCGGTACCGTTATCAGCGTTCGCTCCATATGTGGCTAAATCTATCTTTAACCTGGTGGCCATGCCATGGCACGACCGCCCAAAAGATGCAGGTGAGCGTGGAAAACACTCTGACCGGCCGCTTCGCCGGTGTTAAAAACCGTCCGATAGCCCGCAAGGCCTCTCTGGGTTGCGATCTCATCTGCGGCTAAGAAAAGGGCGGCCGTAATCGTGGGGCTGTTTCTAGCAACACCTACAGCATTTTCTGTGTGTAAAGTCGGAACAAGTAGCACATGCGTTGGGGCCTCGGGGTTGAGATCATTAAATGCAACAACATTTTCATTGCGAAAAACTATTTCCGCTGGGATTTCACCAGTAATGATTTTGCAAAAGATGCAATCAGGGGCCAACGCCATGTTCTTACCATACCTTCAAAAGTGCAGAAACAGCAGAGACTGCAGCGATACCTGCATGTGCCGAACGCAAAATTGGTCTGCCCATCAGGGCAACTTTTGCTCCAGCATCTTTAAATGCTTCTAACTCTTGATCGGTGATTCCACCCTCTGGCCCAATAATAATTAATAGGTTCTCAACGTTGTGTGAAGAGATTTGATCCGAAAGTTTTGTGACCGCACTTTCATGAAAGACAATAGCCAAATCACTTAACCCGATGGCCTCACATATTTGTGCGCTCTGGGCAACGCCAGTTACCTCTGGGATTCTAAAACGACGGGACTGTTTACTTGCCTCTCGCGCTGTGATTTGAAACTTTTCAGATGTTTTCCCAATACTTCGAGTGGCAAGCCAAGGAACAATTCTGTCCACGCCGGCTTCAGTTAAAAGTTCAATCGCCTCTTTTGAACGATCACCCTTTGGAAGTGCCTGCACAACAGTGATTCTGGTTGCTAACGGTTCTTGATATCCCGTTTCTAGAACATGAACTGTCATTGATTTCTTCTTGATCGCAGTAGCTTTAACTTTGGACCAAGCACCATTGCCATCGCCGAGCATGAATTGATCATCTACCTGTGTACGCAGAACGCGAATGGCATGGTTTGCGTCATCATTATCAAATTCATACTCCGCACCAACTGAAGTTGGTAGATCTTCCACAAAAAAGAGTGTGAACATTATTTATTAAACACACCTTTTATTTTGCTAAAGACAGAGCCATCTTGGCCCTTTACGTGAGCTTCGCTAGCTTTCTCGCCTCTAACTTGGGCAAATGATCGAAGGATGCTCTCTTCTTCTTTGCTTAACTTTGTTGGTGTTTGTACTTCGATATGTACAACTAGATCGCCTCTATCACCACGTCTCAACCTGGTCATGCCCTTGCCCTTAATAACTACTGGTGACCCGCTTTGGGTGCCTGGTTTAACATGAACTTCAGCGGGACCATCTAATGTTTCAATAGAAACTGTCGTACCAAGTGCAGCAGCGATCATGCTCACTTCCAGTGACATATGCAAAGTATCGCCATCTCTGACTAAATACTCATGTCGCTCTTCCAGAATCTCTACATACAAATCTCCTGCTGGTCCGCCGCCAGCTCCCACTTCGCCGCGGCCTGCAAGTTGAATTCTGTTTCCGGTTTCTACACCTGCCGGAATCTTCACATCGATTACTTGTCGGCTTCGTACTCGACCTTCACCAGCACATTCGCGACAAGGATTTTTTATAACACTTCCATATCCCTGACATGCATTACACGGCCTTGAAGTCATTACCTGGCCAATGACCGAGCGCACTACTTGTTGAACTTCGCCGCGACCTTTGCACGTTAAACAGACTTCTGGATGTTCACCATCTAGACATCCAGTACCAGTGCACTTAGTACATACAACTGCTGTCTCAACTGTTATCTCGCGATCAGTTCCAAAGCATGCTTCATTTAAATCCACTTGAATTCGAATCAGTGAATCTTGACCGGCGCGCATTCGTGGACGTGGTCCGCGTGAGCCTCCCCCACCAAAGAAAGCATCCATAATGTCGCTGAAGCCACCACCAAAGTTTGCTCCGCCGCCAAAACTACTTCCGCCCATGTCATATTGCTGGCGCTTTTGACTATCACTTAAAACATCGTAGGCCTCAGTTACTTCTTTAAATCTCTCCTGAGTTTTCGGATCGGGATTTACATCTGGATGTAGTTCACGGGCCAATTTGCGGTATGCCTTTTTGATTTCGTCAGCAGATGCACCTTTGGTTACACCTAAAGTGTCGTAATGATCAGCCACTTATGCACCTTCACTTATAAAGCGTCCAACATATCTAGCAACAGCATCTACTGCTGCAATCGAACCGGCGTAATCCATTCTGGTCGGTCCTAAGACTCCAAGTGCTCCAATTTGAGCGGAATCTCTACCGTATCCAACGGTCACCAGCGAAGTTGCTTGGAGATTAGTCTCCATTTGTTCGCGACCAATGCGCACATGAACCGTTGAGTTTGCTTCATCCAACAAACGCATCAAGACAACTTGCTCTTCTAACGCCTCAAGAATGGGTGAAAGGGTTAAACCTAAATCTTCTCCAGAGCGCGCAAGGTGCGCTGTTCCTGAAACTGCCAACTTTTCTCTGCCCTCACCAATAATTGGGTAGGTAACCACAGCTACCTGCCTTGTAATGTCTGCAAGTAACTTCACTGATTTTTTCAATAGCTCTTCAAGATCGCTGGAGCCTTCAAGGAATGTTTCGATCGCTCTGCGTTCTGCAGAGGACAAAGGTTTTACTGTGGCTAATTTGTCCACAAAAACACGGTAGCCAAGATCTGTTGGAATTCGACCCGCACTCGTATGGGGCTGGGTTATCAAACCTTCTTCTTCAAGCACTGCCATTTCATTTCGAATCGTGGCAGGTGAAATTCCTAAACTATGGCGGTCGGCGATTGATTTAGAACCGACAGGCTCTTGGGTCGCAACGTACTCATCTACTATTGCGCGAAGGATTTCTAGACGACGTGATGACATGTGTGCCTAGGGTACTAGAAAGTTAATTCTCGCACGATTCGATCCGCGATCAA
>JBIIGW010000078.1:0-4803 GCA_044236295.1 Candidatus Planktophila sp. | reverse complement strand
CTTTGCCATGGGATAAGGATAAAGCAGAACACCGCCCTCGCGTTAATTGGCTAATTTCTGAGCCAGTTAACTGGTACTTCGCGTGGACGGTGCTCTGATTAATTAGTTTTTTGCTTTAGAAGTCCATGTCTCCGCCACCTTGTGGGGCAGGCGCGCTCTTCTCTGGCTTATCTGCAATGACTGCCTCTGTTGTAATAAACAACGCAGCAATCGATGCTGCATTTTGCAATGCAGAACGAGTCACTTTAGCTGGATCAATAATTCCAGTTTTAATCATGTCAACGTATTCACCTGTTGCAGCATTTAAGCCGTGACCAACTGGAAGGTGGCGAACTTTTTCAACTACAACTCCGCCTTCTAATCCTGCGTTGATTGCAATCTGCTTAATTGGTGCTTCGATTGCATATTCAACAATCTTTGCACCAGTTGCTTCATCACCAGTTAATCCAGAGAGTTTCTTAAACACTGCAGCACCAGCTTGTAATAGAGCAACTCCACCACCAGCAACAATTCCTTCTTCAACTGCAGCCTTTGCATTTCGTACTGCATCTTCAATGCGGTGCTTACGCTCTTTGAGTTCAACCTCAGTTGCAGCACCAGCCTTGATTACAGCAACTCCACCTGCAAGCTTTGCAAGGCGCTCCTGCAATTTCTCACGGTCGTAATCAGAATCAGAGTTCTCAATCTCTGTGCGAATTTGCTGAACACGGCCCTTAATTTGAGCTTCATCTCCGGCGCCTTCAACAATTGTTGTCTCTTCTTTGCTGATAACAACCTTGCGTGCGCGACCCAGAAGATCCATCTCGGCAGTATCTAATCGAAGTCCAACTTCTTCAGTGATAACAGTTGCACCTGTAAGAATTGCAATGTCTTGAAGCATTGACTTACGACGATCTCCAAAACCTGGAGCCTTAACAGCTGCAGAACGGAATGTTCCGCGAATCTTGTTAACGACCAACGTTGCAAGAGCTTCGCCCTCAATATCTTCGGCAATAATGACAAGAGGCTTACCTGATGACATAACCTTTTCAAGAATTGGGACAAGATCTTTAATGTTTGAAATCTTTGAGTTGCAGATCAAAACATATGTATCTTCCAAAACTGCTTCCATGCGATCTTGATCAGTTACAAAGTATGGAGAGATGTAACCCTTATCAAAGCGCATTCCCTCTGTCAGCTCTAGCTCAAGGCCAAAAGTATTTGACTCTTCAACAGTAATAACGCCTTCTTTTCCAACCTTGTCCATCGCTTCAGCGATCATTTCACCAATAGTTGAATCTGCTGCAGAAATTGATGCTGTTGCTGCAATCTGTTCTTTTGAATCCACGCTCTTTGCCATAGAAAGTAGTTCTGCGACAATCTCAGTTACAGCCTTTTCAATTCCGCGCTTGAGAGCCATTGGATTAGAACCAGCAGCTACATTTCGAAGGCCTTCGCGAACTAATGCTTGTGCCAAAACAGTTGCAGTTGTTGTTCCATCGCCGGCAACATCATCGGTCTTCTTAGCAACTTCTTTTACAAGCTCCGCGCCGATTTTTTCCCATGGATCATCTAGTTCAATCTCTTTTGCAATCGAAACACCGTCATTTGTAATTGTTGGTGCGCCCCACTTTTTTTCTAGGACAACATTTCGTCCACGTGGTCCAAGGGTTACTTTGACTGCATCAGCCAAGATATTCATACCGCGCTCTAAGCCGCGACGTGCTTCTTCATTAAAGGCGATTTGCTTTGCCATCAGATGTGCTCCTTGCGTTTATCGTTCGTTAGCCAATTTCTTTATGTATTGGGGGGCGCTTTATCACTCGCACCCCGAGAGTGCTAACGCCAAATCTAGGGCCTTTATTTCCCAGGAGCAAAACGAGATTGGCTAGCGGGCGATACGTGTGGCCATGCGAGCCTCGCGCAAGCGGCGAAGGCGCTTTACGAGCATTGGAGATGCGGCCAGGGCATCATCCCGATCGATTAAATCGTTAAGAAGTTGGTAGTAGCGAGGCGCCGTTAAATCAAAAAGCTCTTTGATTGCAGCCTCTTTTGCGCCGGCATAACGCCACCAATTACCTTCAAAATCTAAAATCCGTACTTCTAGCTCGCTTAACCCAATGTGTTCGCTAGATAAAAAGCCAGCAGAAGTTAGATTGGTGATGGATGAATCTTCTTGGGCTGACATGGCTTAAATCTTAGAACAGGCACCCTTAAAAGTGTGGGATTTAGAGCCTTTCTAAAATCATCTGGATATCACTTACTTTCGTCCAAGGATTAACAATTGCAAATCTTAAAATTGGCTGACCCTGATGTGATGAGGGCGGAATAAATCCAATTTGATCCTCTAAAAGTTGATCACTCCATTTTTGATAATCACTTGCATTCCATCCATTTCGCGTAAAGGCAACAATAGAAAGATCTGGCTGGCGAAGCAATCTTAAGTGGGGATGTTCTTGAATTAAATGGGCAGCAGCTTGTGCAACTTCAAGTGACTTTTCCATCGCCTCTGAATATGCATCCGTGCCATGTGCAGCTAATGAAAACCAAAATGGGAGACCACGAGTACGGCGAGTTAAATGAATAGCGTAATCAGATGGTGACCATTGCCCATCTTTTAAAGTATCTAAATACGATGCTTGCTGTGAGTGAACCTGCTTTGCTAACTCTGGTTGGCGATAGACAAGTGCGCATGCATCATATGGCGCGAATAACCATTTATGTGGATCGACAATAAATGAATCTGCCTCTTCTATTCCATTGAATTTTTCCCGAACAGAAGGTGCACACAAAGCAGCAAGCCCATATGCGCCATCGACGTGAAACCAAATATTTCGACTATGCGCAGCTTCTGCTATTCCTTTTAGATCATCAATAATTCCTAAATTGGTTGTTCCAGAGGTTGCAACAACTGCAAAAACTCGATTATCTGTCGTTGAATGAAGATGATCTACTGCAGTTGCAATCGCTGATCCAAGTAGTTTTCCATCGGAATCAACATCTACTTTTAAAACATCAACATCCATTACTTGCGCAGCCGATGCAATAGAAGAGTGCGCTTCTTGGCTGCAAGCAACCACCCATCTAGCTGGATTAGGATGAGTTTTCCGCGCTTGCGCTCTGGCAACAACTAATGCAGAGAGATTTCCGATAGTTCCACCTTGAACAAACACACCACCTGCAGATGCAGGCATTCCTGCTAAATCAATGAGCCATTGGATCGCTTGATTTTCTGCAAAAACTGCGCCGGCACCTTCTTGCCAAGAGCCTCCATAAAGGGCGCTTGCTCCAACTACTAAATCAAAAAGATTTGCATACTCTGTTGGTGCTGAAGGAATAAAGGCCAGGTTTCGCGGATGATCAGTAGAAATACAAGCTTTTGCTAAAACATTTGTGAATACTTCTAGAGCCTTATGACCACCTAAACCCTTTTTTGTAATTGTGTTACCAACTTCGTTAAACAAATCTTCTGCAGTTCGAGGACCATCTAACGGTGGATCATCCTTAAGGCGAGCCAGGCTGTATTCCAAGACTTCTTTGGCTAAATCTTCAACTTCCTGAGTGAATTTATGCATTAGCTTTTGCTTTTTTGATTATGTTTTTAAGCATTGTCGGAAAGATAAATGAGTGAAAAGGAGAAACTGCTGCCCAATACAACTGCCCGCCAAGTCCACGTGGAGAAAAAATCGCTTCTTGAGTGACATGGGTTTTACCGTCGACTTCTTCAATCTGAAAATCCAACCAAGCTTTACCGGGCAAAATCATCTCTGCATAAAGTTTCAGGTGTTTACCGCGCTCTAACTCTTCAACTCTCCAGAAATCCAGAGATTCACCAACACGTAAAAAATCAGGGTCGCGACGTCCACGGCGCAAACCAACTCCACCAAATGCGCGATCTAATAATCCACGCGCATACCAAAGAAGATCAGCGCCAAACCAACCATTATCTCCCCCAATAGATTCAATTTGTTTCCATACTAAATCTGCTGAAACTTCAGTTGTTGCTTCCCTGCGATCACGGAAAACCATTTCACCTGCCCACGAAGGATCACCTTGTGCTTTTTGCCAAGGGGCAGTCGGCATAGTTGCATCCGACCATCGTGTTTCTACGCCGTGAGTTGTTGTTCGAGACAGAGCTAAATTAATTGCTGTTTCAACATCTAATAAACCATTTTCTGGTTTTGGTATCAACTCATCAATGCTTTTTGCCGGATCTGCCACAACTTCACTAATCAGTGATCCAACGAGCGGTCTAGCAAGTGCAGTTGGAACAGGGGTAACCAGTCCAATCCATAAACTAGACAAGTTTGGAGTTAATACAGGAACTTTAATGATCCATCGTTTTCGCAAACCCGATAGTTTTGCAAACTTTTGCATCATGTCGGCATAGGTCAATACTTCAGGTCCACCGATGTCAAATACCTTAGTCACTGGTTTTTCTAACTGACCTGCAGCTTTTAAGTAGTACAAAACATCTCTGATCGCAATTGGGTGTGTTTTGTTGCTGACCCATTTTGGCGTTGTCATTAACGGTAAGCGATGAGTTAAATGTCGCAGCATTTCAAAGCTGGCAGAGCCCGAACCAATGATGATCCCTGCTCGAAGTTCAATGACTGCGACAGAAGTTGATGCAAGCTGCTCTCCAGCTTTTGCTCGAGATGACAAGTGCTTGCTGATGTTTTTATCATTTGCAATTCCACCCAGATAAACAATCTGCTGCACCCCTGCATCTGCTGCTGCCCTTGCAAAATTACGAGCCATGTCTGCTTCGATTTGATTAAAGTTTGGTCCAAGATTAATTGAGTGGAGCAGGTAATACGCGGT
>JBIIGW010000008.1:0-17486 GCA_044236295.1 Candidatus Planktophila sp. | reverse complement strand
ATGATCTTTAAATATGTTTCTAGGCTTGGTGTGACGGTGCGTTCTTCTAGTTCTGGATCAAGAATGACCATAAGTTCATAATGACGCATGAGTTAACCCGACCTCCTCTGGACTAAGACGGCCACGGTATTTCCGTGACAGGAGGGTTAATACTTCTTAATTCGACAACCGGGGTTTGCCCCTGATGGCTCTTAAGAGGCTTAAGGGTAGGCCTTAAAGGCCCAAATGGCTAAATCAGTGCGGGGATTTTTACTACTTGCGAGGGGTTTTGGCGCCTGGTCTTTAAGGCTTGGGTTTTAAGGCTTGGGTTTTTGTACCCCGCCTGAAGTCATCACTATCGGATCAAGGCCACCGATGTTAGATGGTGCAGGAAATGACATCACAGGCTGTCCACGAAGTGCGCCCCTCATAAACTGCGTCCAAATTCTTGCAGGAAATGATCCGCCAGTTACAGATGTCATTCCACCAATTCCATTGAGTGATTGTGTTGCGTTATCTCTAAAGAAAGAAACTGATGCAGCGATCTGTGGTGTGTAAGCACTAAACCATGCAGATGCATTTGATTGTGATGTTCCAGTTTTTCCTGCAGCAGGGCGCCCCAGTGCAAGTGCTGCAGCGCCTGTTCCACCGGTAATTGTTCCTTTAAGTGCATAAGTTAAATCTGCCATGACATCTTTGCTAAAGACTTCTTCGGTCGATGGTGTTGCCTCAAATAAAACACCTTTGTTAGATCCGATTACTTGTGAAACTAAATATGGTTTTGATCTAATGCCTTGAGCTGCAAAAGTTGCATAAGCATTTGCAACATCGATGACATGGGGGCTTGATGTTCCAAGTACAAATGATGGTGTTGGCATCATTGCAACTGATTCCGGAATTCCCGCACGGCGCGCAACATCAACGACCTTATCTGGACCAACATTGATGCCAAGAGGAACAAATACTGTGTTGATTGAGTGCTTGGTCGCAGTCATTAAATCGACCTGGCCCCAACCATTATTTCCATAGTTGAAAACCTCATAGGGTTTGCCGAGATCATCAAATGTTTGTGGTGAATCACCATTCCACATAGATGTCAGTGGGATTCCTTTTTCTAATGCAGCAATAATTGCAAAGGGTTTAAATGTTGAACCGGCCTGGGTAATTGATTGCGTTGCATCATTTAACTGACGCTCTAAGTAATCCCGGCCACCATAAAGAGCTAAAACTTCACCGGTACCTGGCCGAATTGCGACCAAGCCAATTCGAAGATCCTCTGGCGCATTTGATGGATAGAACCTATTGACCGCATCGACTGCAGATTGTTGTGCCTGTTGATCAAGCGTTGTCTTAATAACTAATCCACCAACTAGAAGTTGGTCTGGAGTAAAACCAAACTTAGATAACTCTTTTTGAACAGCTTCGATGACGTGACCTTTTGGTCCACTTAGCTGTCCAGATGTCGCACGTGGTGCTACTTCTGGCAACTTCATTTTGGCTGCTTCTTCTTCGGTTAACCAACCCTCTTCCAACATATTATTTTTCACATATTCAAAACGGTTGGCTAAGCGTTCTGCGTTACCTTCGGCAAATACTGGATCATACAAACCGGGCGAGCGTAGAATCGATGCGATAACTGCGGCCTGTGAAAGCGTTAGTTGATCAACGTTGCGATTGAAATATTGTTGGGATGCGGTCATGACACCATAGGAGCCGCGGCCAAAGTAAATTGTGTTGAGATAGCTTTCGAAGATTTGATCTTTGGAAAGTTCGTTCTCTAGTTTGATTGCGATAACAAGTTCTCGAATTTTTCGCTGAATTGTTCTACTTGGCGTCAAAAAGGCCGTCTTTGCATACTGTTGAGTGATTGTGGAGCCACCCTGCAACGAACCACCGGTGAGGTTGTTAAAGGCTGCTCGTAAGATTCCAGTTACAGAAAATGCCTTGTTTGAGTAAAAGCTTTTATCTTCTGCAGCAAGTACAGCTTGACGAACCTTGAGTGGAATTTTTGCAAGTGGAACTATCTGGCGATTTTGTGTTCCTACTCGGCCAATCTCTTCACCGTTTGAATATTGAAAAATTGTAGATTGGCTATTTACATATGCGTTCGCATCAGGGACATCGACAGTGAAGTAAGCAAGTGCGAATAGAACTGATCCGGCAACAAAGCCAAACCCAGTTACAAATACTGCAATTCGAACCAATATCTTTCGCATCATTTGATAATGCTATCGGCTTGCATAATCTTCATCCTCCAAGGTGCGTACCTTTCGGGGCGCCTTGCGCTGTATTCCATCACCCAACATGTATGAAGCGCACAGGTGATTCCAAGAACAGTTGCGACAGACTTCCACAATATAAACAGTGAACTCTCCGAACTCGTGTTCCATCTCTACTAACTCTTTAGGGGACTTAATGCGCCCTGAGAACTGACCTAGTTGTTCTCCAAAGGTGTAGCGAAGTTCTACGAGCTCCTCTTTTTTGCAGACCGGACAGTTTCTACTGACCTTGTCGCCATGCCATTTAGCAGCACGCATTAGGTATGGGTCGGCATCGCAGGCATCGACAACCCCCCGAAAAAGCGCCATCAAAGTGGCTCGCTTATCGAGTGAATAGTCGATGAAGGAACGTTGCGATTTCATTAAGGAGAAGAATAATCCTAAATAGATGGATACGCTCTTTCTTATGAGTTTCTTTGGGTTACTTAGACACCCACGGCTTTCTCGCCTTCTTGCTGTTCGCTGGACTGGCCAAGCAACCGATGGCGTCTTTCAAAGCGCGCTTGCATCCTTTGTTTTGTTTTCTCCAGAGCGGCAAGCAAATGCATTAAGTGCAGCGATTGGTTTTGCGGTTGTTTTAATGCCGTACTCAATAGTCGGTCCCTTTGTAGGAACAATCTTGGATCGTGTTTCTAGACAACGTGCACTCTTTTTTGCAAACCTTGCGCGCAGTGCAAATCTTTTAGTAGTTGCATTATTTGTATTTAGTGGAACAACCGGAGTAACGCTAACTGCAGTTGTATTAGTTGCATTTGGTATTAACAGATTGATTCTTGCCGCTCTTTCTGCCGGGCTGCCACTGTTAATTGACTCTAAATCACTTATTACTGCAAATGCTATTGCAGTAACAGGTGGTTCTGTTTTAGTTGTTTTAGGTGGCGGTATTGGTGTTGGTGTGCGCGCACTTATAGATGGCGCAGCGATTGCAGATCATGCCGATTCAATTTTGGTTTTGTTGGCCTCGGCAGGTTATTTCACCGCGGCATTACTTACTGGCCGATTAACTAAATATGAAATTGGTCCCCAGAAACATGAAAAGGCAGCAGCATCGTTTGCTCAGGGATTTATTGATATGAAGGAAGGAATTGCATTTCTTCGCACACACATAGATGCAGGCCGAGGAATTATTGCAACAGCAGTACACCGCGGTGGATTAACAGCACTTACTTTGACTGCATTGTTGTTAGAGCGCAACACTTTTAATGATCCAAGCAGCCCAGAAGATGGTTTGCAGGGTTTTGGAATTGCATTAACGATTGCAGGTGTTGGCGTCTTTTGTGGAGCATTTCTTGCCCCATATGGTGTTAATCGATTTGGGAGACACCGCTGGATCAAGTTTGCAATGTTTGCAAGTGCCTGTTCTCCACTTGTTTTGGCGGCTTCTCAAACGCAGGTTGCATTAGCAGTTACAGCTTTTTTTACAGCGTTCTTTGGCCAGAATGTAAAAGTCACCAATGACGCGCTGGTTCAATCAAAAATTGATGACTACTTCCGTGGTCGAGTTTTTGCTGTCTATGACGTTGTTGTTAACTTTGCAATTGTTAGCGGTGGATTAATCGCAGCGCTCTTGTTACCTACAACTGGTGTAACGGCAAAAGTTCCATTACTTGTGGCCGCTGCTTACTTGCTTGTGGCTCTCGTTACTTTGCGACCAAGTAAATTTAAGGCTTCTGCTTAGCCCACCACTGCAACAAAGCCTGTGTAGCTTTTTCCTCGCCAATTTGGCCTTGTTCTAGGCGCAGTTCCATTAAGAAATCCATTGCCTGGCCTACTTCGCGTGAAGGTTTAAGTTTTAACAGTTCCATAACTTGAGTGCCATCTAAATCTGGACGAATCTTAGACAACTCCTCTTGCTCCATTAATTTTTCAATGCGGGCCTCTAACGAGTCATAGCGAGCAGATAAACGATCGGCCTTACTCTTATTGCGCGTTGTGCAATCGGCGCGAGTTAATACATGTAAATGTGTCAGTAGATCACCAGCATCGCGCACATAACGGCGAACGGCAGAATCGGTCCAGTCAACATCTCCATATCCGTGAAAGCGAAGATGCAGGGCAGTTAAAAGCTCAACTGCATCGATGGTTTCATTATCAAAACGCAAAGCCTGTAAACGTTTTTTTGCAAGCCTTGCGCCAACAACTTCATGATGATGAAAAGAGACACCGCCACCTTCAATAAATGCGCGAGTCTTTGGTTTACCGATGTCATGTAAAAGTGCGGCAAGTCGAATAACAAGGTTGGGTCCACCCAAACGAGCTTCATGGCTAATAGCTTGTTCCAAGACAGTAATGGAGTGTTCATAGACATCTTTGTGGTGATGATGTTCATCAACTTCAAGGCGAAGTTTTGGAATCTCAGGTAGCACGCGATCTGCAAGTCCAGAGTCAACTAAAAGAGTTACTCCTGTTCGCGGATTATTTGACATGAGAATCTTTATTAACTCATCTCGAACTCTTTCTGCCGAAATGATTTCAATTCTGGTTGCAAGATCCTTCATCGCAGTAAATACCTCGGGATCTAATTCAAAATCTAGTTGCGCAGCAAAACGCGCAGCCCGCATCATTCGTAATGGATCATCAGTAAATGAATCTCCTGCACGGGCAGGTGTTCGCAGTAGTTTTGCTGCAAGATCTTGTAGACCGTTAAATGGATCGATAAATAATGGTGCATCACCAGTTAGCTCTAGCGCCATTGCATTGATTGTGAAATCACGGCGTGATAGATCTCCATCGATTGAATCGCCGTACTTAACTTCCGGATTACGTGAATCTGGATTATAAGTTTCACTTCTATATGTTGTTACTTCAACAGTTGTGTCGGCGCGCTTTCCTGCAACTGTTCCAAACTCAATTCCCGTTTCCCAGACATTTTCTGCCCAGGTTTGTAAGATTTTTTTACTATCTTCTGGTCGCGCATTTGTTGTGAAATCTAAATCGTTTCCTAATCGACCTAAAATTGCATCGCGAACAGGGCCGCCAACTAATGCCAGAGTAAAACCTTTTGCCTTAAAAGCCTGAGCCAAGGAGCTAGCAAGCGGTGCGCGTTCAACAAGTGAACGGATCGCTAACTCTCCTGCGGCGCCTAATGCATTACTCACAATAAGTAAGGTTAAGGCACTACCCTTGATTCATGATCCCTGCACCTGGTGCGGGCAGCGAAGGTGCGAAGAAAAAACGCAAACGTAAGCGTTCTGGCAACCGCGGCCCACAACCACAGACACAAACCGAGGCGCAAAAACGCCCTCCAGTTAAGAAAAACTATGCCAAACGCGTTGATGAGGTCAGCGCTGGTGGATTAGTAATTGATACGACTGGAAAATTAGGCCTGCTTATTGGTCGATTCGATCTTAAAGATGCAACTGGTACGAGAGTTTTGTGGTCGTTGCCTAAAGGTCATATTGAAGAGGGTGAAACACCTGAACAAGCTGCAATTCGAGAAGTAGCAGAGGAGACGGGGATTAACTCTGCGATAACGAGGTCGTTGGGTGTTATCGATTTTTGGTTTATGGCCGGCGGTAAACGGATTCACAAAACCGTGCATCATTTTCTCTTTACTGAAGTTGATGGAATTCTTGCCCCACAAGAAAGTGAAGTGGACAAGGTTTCTTGGTTTCCGTTAGAAGAGATTGTGGATCGTCTTGCTTATCCTGATGAGAAGAAGTTAATTCAAAAAACAGCCGGGATTACCCAGTGAAAAAGATAGCTATGCGTTTTTCTTTCTCTCTAGCTTTTTCTGTGCTTGTCTCTACTGTCATTGCTGGAGTGGTATTTGCTCCGAATGCACAGGCATCAAACGAGATTGTTCGCATAACTGCGCCATTGAACCAGAGTTTTACTGGTGAGTTTAGAGATGACTCCTTTGCTCAAGCACTGCTTCCATCTGGCGAACTTGGAAAATTAGTTTTTCGATCAATGTCTCGTGATCGAACATGGGTTATTGATCCAGCATTGATAGATGCAATCACTGCAATGACAACTGAATACAAAGTTCTAAGTGATGAAGAACCAGTGGCAGGTGATGCTGCACTTTCTTGGTTGGATCGCTTAAAAGCCGTTACCGCACGCAATGAAGTTATTTCTCTAGCTTATGGCAATCCTGATATTGGATTAGCAAAGAATTTGGCACCTAGTGAACTGACTCAATATGTTTTGTTTGGTAAGGCACGGTTAGAAACCTTGTTAGGCCGATCTGTTACAGCAGATACTGCCCATAGTTGGAGCGTTGGTAAGTCAAAGCTTAGTTCTACAGAGCGCAAAATATATGGAGAAAATCGTCGAGCTCTTACTCGTCTTTCTCGAGTTGTTACATCTGATGAGGTTTCAAATCTACGTGCGCGACTTGCTCAACTTCTATCACCAAATTTAGATCGCCAGTCGCGTGCTTTCTTTACTTCAAATGCAACAGAGGCGGTAAATGCTGTTGTAAATAAACTTCGAATAAATAGCGGGAACTACCAAGTTACAACTTCTTATGTAAAACTACCTGTCACGGTTATCAATGATTTCGATACAGAAGTAACTGTTGATGTTTCTATGGTTCCTATTAATTCACGTATGGTTGTTGAAAGTTTCAAAGATGTTGTAATCGCACCTAAGTCAAAGGTTCAGTTAGAGATGGGTGTCGATGTTATTGCCCCCGGCCAAACAGTTGTCTCTGCCTACATAAACGACAAGGACGGTGTAGAGGTTGTACCTGAAGCGTTTTTAACCCTGAATTCATCTGTAATCGATGTGCGCGTGGCCTGGTTTACAACAGGAGCGGCCATACTTCTCTTATTGGCTGGCGTTGCACAAAGTGTTAGGCGCGTACGAAGGAAGAGTAAATGAAATCCAATGAGCTTTTCCGGGCCTCCGGAGTAATGGCTCTTGGAACAATAATCTCTCGCATTACAGGTTTTATCCGCGGAATTTTACTGGTTGCAGTTCTTGGTACCACGTTACTTGCAGACACATACAACGTTGCAAATACGATGCCAAATATCTTGTACAACTTGCTTGTTGGAGGCGCCCTTACTGCAATTTTTATACCTCAGTTAGTTAGATCTTTTGATCACGAAGATGGTGGCGATAGTTTTGCTTCCAGGCTGATTACAACAATTTCTCTGATCTTGATTGCACTTGTTACTTTGGGAATGTTTTTTGCTCCAGCTTTAGTGCGTTTGTACGCCCCTGAGTTTTTCACTCCAGGTTTTGAAGCTGAAAAAGAGATTGCTATTGCCTTTACTCGTTACTGCCTTCCTCAAATCTTTTTCTTAGGTTTATTTACAATGCTTGGACAAGTGGCAAATGCGCGAGGATCTTTTGGCCCTTTGATGTGGGCACCAATTGCAAATAACCTTGTTGGAATCGTACTTTTTGCAGGATTCTTGATTTTTTCTCCTGGGGTTAACCTCGCCAACATCACTTCTGAACAAGTTCAAATATTGGGGTGGGGTACGACTTTTGCCGTTGTTGTTCAAGCACTTGTCCTTGTGCCTGTTGTGAAAAAACTAGGAATAAGAATTCGGCCCAAGTTTGGAGTTCATGGTTTAGGAAAATCGTTTAATTTGGCCGGTTGGACTCTAATTTACATTTTAATCTCTCAACTTGGTTATTTGGTTACCGTCAATGTCGCAACATCTGCGGCGGTGCGAAGTGCGCAAGAGGGAATTACAGATGGTGTTGGCTATACGCCATACACATTTGCCTACTTTGTGATGTTGCTGCCTTATTCGATAGTGACAATCTCAATCATTACAGCGATTTTGCCCCACATTTCAAAATTAGCTCTAGATGGCAAACCTGAAGAAGTTAAATCTCAACTTATTCGAGCGATTAGATTAGTTGGTGTAATCACCATTCCAAGTGCTGTGGCATTTCTTCTTTTCGGTCCATTAATAACTGAAGTTATCTTTGTAGGTATTCCGCTAGCTGATGCTCGCTATATTGGTCTGGTTTTATCTGCATTGAGTTTTGGGTTGGTTTCTTTTTCTATCAATTTAATTTTAATCCGCGGGTTTAATGCCTTTGAAGATACGAAAACTCAAGTGCTTTCAATTTTGATAATCAATGTTGTCTCCGTTGGACTTTCTTACTTTTTCTTGTATTTCTTAGAAAATCAATGGGTCACAGTTGGTCTAGGAGTAGCTTTTTCAATTAGCTATCTAGTTGGTCTATGGGTCACTTTGGCACTTCTTAAAAAACATATTGGGGTTTTGAAGTTGCGTGAGTTTGCAGGTCAGCATCTGCGATTGTTTGTTGCATCTTTTCTTGTGATGTTGCCTTTATTTGCCATCGTTGAATATATGTCCTGGTCTGGAATTGAGCTTTCTCCAATAGAGCGTTCTGGGCAGTTATTTCTTGTAATTGTTATGGCTTTTATTGGCTTTGTTTTTGCGGGCAAGGCTGTTGGAGTACAGGAAATCTCAATGATCCGACATTTAGGCAGTTCAATTACTAGGCGCAAGACGGGTCAGGAATAAACAAGTCAGGAATAAACAGGTTAGATTTCGGGTTGTAAAAACACAGGTTAGATTTAGGGAGTCGTTGTGAGTGAAGTGAGAAACGTTGTCATCGTTGGCTCTGGACCTGCCGGTTACACCGCTGCGATTTATGCATCGCGTGCGCAGTTAGAGCCGCTGATGTATGAAGGATCTGTTACAGCAGGTGGAGCACTTATGAATACTACCGAGGTAGAAAACTTTCCTGGATTTACAGATGGCGTAATGGGTCCAGACCTTATGGACAATATGCGCAAGCAAGCAAAGCGTTTTGGTACGGAGTTAATAACCGATGACATTGTAGAAATGGATTTAACTGGTGAGATCAAGATTCTTAAAGATGGATCTGGTAATACAGTAAAAGCTAAATCTGTCATTCTTGCTACAGGAAGTGCTTATCGCGAAATTGGTTTAGAAAATGAAAAGCGTTTATCAGGGCTCGGTGTTTCTTGGTGTGCAACTTGTGATGGTTTCTTTTTCAAAGGACAAACAATTGCAGTTGTTGGTGGTGGAGACAGCGCCGTAGAAGAGGCGACGTTCTTAACTCGCTTTGCAGAAAAAGTTGTTTTGATTCACCGTCGCGACTCTCTTCGTGCATCAAAGATCATGGCAGATCGTGCCAAGGCAAACCCAAAGATTGAATTCTTGTGGAACACAGAGGTAATTGATGTGCTTGGCGCAGATAAAGTTGAAGGTTTAAAACTGCGGAATACTGTTGATGGCACAGTCAGCGAAGCATCTTTTACTGGTTTGTTTGTTGCAATTGGGCACATTCCACGCAGTGAGTTAATTGTTGGGCAGATAAATTTAGATGCAGAGGGATATGTGATCGCCGAAGGTCGATCAACTCGAACTAACCAAAAGGGTGTTTTTGCCTGCGGTGATCTAGTTGACCACACCTACCGCCAGGCGATTACGGCAGCGGGATCGGGTTGTGCAGCAGCATTAGATGCTGAGAAGTTCTTGGCTCACTAGTAGAGTTTCGACAATAAACCCAGATAAGAATTAGAAGTTTAAAAGCAGGTACTTCACACAGCGTGAAGAGTACGTAATACGAGATCCAAGGAGAACGACATGGCAACAAGTGCGGTAACAACAGCTAATTTTGATGCAGAGGTATTAAAGAGCAGCACACCTGTATTGGTTGATTTTTGGGCAGAGTGGTGTGGCCCATGCCGCGCGGTTGGTCCAATTCTTGAAGATATTTCAAATGAGTATGGTTCAAAAATTAAAATTGTAAAGTTAAATACAGATGAAGAGTCAGCAATTGCATTGAAGTATGGAATTACATCAATTCCTACAATGAATGTTTTTGTTAATGGCGAGGTTGTAAAGACAATTGTTGGTGCAAAGCCAAAGCCTGCAATCTTGAAGGAACTCGAAAGCTTTATCGCTTAATTTGATGTCTGATTTAAACGAATCTGAGATTCGCTCCTTTCAACAAGCCCGTGGTTTAGATGTCACGGGCTTTGTTGATGAGGTGACAGCTCGCGCAATGGAAGAGGCGCGCTGGAAACTTGGAGACAGGTCTTTATATCTACAGGCTACGCCGTTAATGCGCGGTGATGATGTTGCAGCACTTCAAGCACGGCTAACCGAGATGGGTTTTGACTGCGGGCGAGTTGATGGAATTTTTGGCAATCGCACAGAAGCAGCCGTTAAAGATTTTCAAAAATCAGTGGGTGAAACCGTTGATGGTAAATGTGGTCCGGCAACAATGATTGCATTGATTCGTTTAACTCGAGTTGTCTCTGGCGGTGTTCCATCTACGCTTCGACAAAATGCTACTCAACAACTTCGCGGACCGGCTTTGGCAAATAAAGTAATCGTTTTAGATCCGCAAGCAGATGATGCACTTATTTACGATGTTGCTGTTCGTACTGAAGGTCGTTTGCTAGCACTGGGTGCTTCTGTGTTCTTAACTAGAGGCGTTAACAACTCACCCACAGAGTCAGAGAGAATTACATTTAGTAATCGAAGTAATGCAGATTTGATGATTTCACTAAATACTGATTCGTATTCCAATGAAAAAGCCCATGGTGCTGCAACTTATTTTTACGGTAGCGATGCCCATGGTGTTCACTCCATTGTTGGCGAGCGCTTTGCCTCTTTGGTTCAGCGCGAAATATGTGCCCGTACAGATTTAACTAACTGTCGAACACATGCAAAGACATGGGACTTACTTCGATTAACCACCGCACCAACTGTTCGCATTGATTTGGGTTATGCCAGCAATGCCGGTGATTTAGATCGTTTATCGCGCCCAGAGTTTCGCGACACCGTGGCAGAGGCCTTAGTAATTGCTATACAGCGGCTTTATTTAGCTGCCGAGGATGATGCAAAGACTGGAACGTTAAAGATTTCAGACCTTCGTAGCGCGGGTATCCGCCGCTAATACAGATCTTATTTAGATCCGAACCTCCCCTTTGGTGTGGCAGACTTAGAGGATGTCTGAGATAACGCAACGCTTTTCAACGGGCGCGCCTCAAAACCTGGAGCAGCGCTATGCAAGCCGCGCAGCCCATATGAAGCCAAGTGAGATCCGTTCTCTATTTGCTGTTGCATCTAGACCAGAGATTGTTTCCTTAGCTGGTGGAATGCCAAATCTTTCAGCATTGCCGATGGACATGATGGCCGATGTTGTTCAAAACTTGATTCGCAACAACGGGCAAGAAGCTTTGCAGTATGGAAACGGACAGGGCCATCCAAAACTTCGCGAGCAGATCTGTGAAGTTATGGCGCTAGAAGGAATCCGTGCAAACCCTGATGATGTTTTAGTTACAACTGGCTCGCAACAGGCTTTAGATTTAATCTCTCGAATCTTTTTAGATCCACAAGATGTTGTGTTGGCCGAAGCACCTTCATACGTTGGTGCACTGGGGACTTTTCATCAGTACGAGGCATCTGTTGTTCACGTAGAGACCGATGACAATGGTTTGGTTCCATCGGCTTTAGAAGATGCGATCAAAACAGTCAGAGCAGCTGGGCGAAAGATTAAGTTTTTATACACAATCCCTAACTATCAAAATCCAAGTGGAGTTTTACTTCCATCATCTCGCCGCACAGAGATTTTGAATATTTGCCGCGATGCAGGGATTTTTGTTGTTGAAGATAATCCATATGGATTGTTGGGATTTGATCAACCATCACCAAATGCGATGCGCGCAGAGGATTCAGAAAATGTCATTTACCTAGGATCTTTTTCCAAGACGATTGCTCCTGGGTTGCGAGTGGGTTGGGCGCTGATGCCGCCTTCATTAAAGGAAAAAATGGTGATTGCAAGTGAGTCATCTATTTTGTGCCCCTCTAATTTCACGCAGTTAACAATCTCAAACTATTTAGCTAGTCAGCCATGGCGAGATCAAATCGCATCATTTTGCGATCTTTATAAGGTTCGCCGTGATGCAATGTTGGAATCACTAGATGAGCATTTTCCAGCTACAGCTAAATGGACAAAACCTGGTGGTGGTTTTTATGTCTGGGTTACTTTGCCAAATGGAATTGATACAAAAGCACTAATGCCTAAGGCGATTGTTGCAAAGGTGGCATATGTTCCAGGGACAGCCTTTTATGCAGATGGCTTTGGTTCTTGGTCTTTGCGCTTGGCTTACTGCTATCCAACTCCAGAGCGAATTCGCGAAGGCGTTAAAGCTTTAGGTGGAGTGATTAAGCAAGAAATGACAAAACTGGGTGGTAAAGAGTTAAAGGGTTAATTCTCTAAAGCTTTTGTAATTCGCTTAAAGTCTTCTGCTCCTGCAAACTCAATAACAATTGTTCCTTTTTGAACACTGCCTTGAATGGTGACTCGGGTATCTAAAACATCACCAATTCTCTCTGCGATCTCGTGTAGTTCGGCAGAGCTAGATTTAGTTGATTTTGGCTTCTTTGCACCGGTTTTAGTTGGTGATCCTTCGGCAATGATCTGTTCGGTGGCGCGCACAGAAAGACCCTCTGTAGTAATTCGTGTTGCTAGTTTTTCAATTGCAGCTGCACTGTCTAATCCCAATAGTGCACGAGCATGGCCTGCAGTAATCTGCCCGCTCACTAGTTTTTGTTGAACCGAAGTTGGCAAGTTCATTAAACGAATTGTGTTTGAAATTAGCGGGCGGGATCGACCAAGTTTGATTGCTAGCTCATCATGCGTGCAGTTAAAGTCAGTGAGTAGTTGTGAGTATGCCGCTGCCTCTTCAAGAGCGTTCAGTTGGCTGCGGTGAATGTTCTCTATCAACGCTTCGCGAAGTAATTCATTATCGGGTGTTTGGCGAATAATTACTGGAATTGTTTTTAAGCCAGCAGCTTTTGCAGCACGGAAGCGACGCTCTCCCATGATCAATTCATATGCACCTGGCTTTACTTGCCTGACAACAGGTGGTTGCAAAATACCTATCTCTTTAATTGATGCAATTAATTCATCAAGTGAGACAGGATCAAAATGAGTTCTAGGTTGTCGTGGGTTTGGTGAAATAGATGCGATATCAACTTCGTTTTGTTGTCCGACTTCTTTGCCTTCAACAGTTAAAGATGTTGGGATAAGTGCATCTAGATTTGTTCCTAGGCCTCCGCGTCTTGCCATTACGCAATCTCACCTTCGCGTTTGTAATTTATTGATACAACATTGGAATCAAAAGGTTTACCGCGCTCTGCTAGTTCGCGAGCTACTGACATATAGGCAATAGCACCGGGAGATAGTGGGTCATATGTCATTACTGTTTGTTTAAATCCTGGTGCCTCTGAAACTCTTACTGTGCGAGGGATTGGAATATCAATTAATTCATTTGGATAGTGTTTGCGAATTTCATTAGCAACATCGTTTGCAAGATTAGTGTTGTTATACATCGTCAATACAAATGTTGATAGTTTTAAAGTTGGATTAAGTCGTTGCTTAACAAGTTCAAATGTTTTTAGAAGTTGTGAAAGACCCTCTAATGAGTAGTACTCACATTGGATAGGGATTAAAACTTCTTTCGCTGCAGTAAAAGCGTTGATTGTTAATAAGCCAAGTGATGGTGGGCAATCAATAAAAATGTAATCAATACTTTGTGATTGTGCTGCGCGATCTGCAATTAAAGTTTCGATCGCCTCTTTTAAACGCATCTCTCTAGCAACCATTGGTACGAGTTCGATCTCGGCTTGTGCAAGTGATGTGTTTGAAGAGACGCATTCAAGAGATGGAAAGCCAGATACCTTTTGAGCCACTTGAGAGATAGTGGATTGCCCCATCAAAACTTCATAAATTCCTGCATTATCAATATGTTCAACACCAAGTGCGGTGGAGGCATTTCCCTGTGGATCTAGGTCAATAACAACGACATTTAACCCCCCCATAGATAGGGCTGCTGCCAGGTTGACTGTGGTCGTTGTTTTGCCGACCCCACCTTTTTGGTTGGCCACGGTCAAGATTCGAAGGGCGGCCGGTTTTGGCATGGGCTCTTTAAGCCGGCGCGTTCCGACTACCTTCTTTGTTTCACGTGAATCATCCACACGGGTAGTTAAGCACCTTTTTTGACCTCGACTATGCGCCCAAGCTCAATTCCCTCAAGATTGATTTCATGAAGGATTGATTTAGGTACCGTTGCCATCTCATCCTGGGCTTTTTCGCCCTTCATGGCCAGTAATGAGCCGTTGACCTTGAGTAGGTGCCAGCTAATCTTCTTAAGTTTTTCTAGAGGGGCTACCGCTCGAGCGGTCACATACTCTGCGGTGGTTTTGATGTCCTGAGCCCGACCGCGGAGAACCTGGATCTGTAGTGGGGTCTGCCCCTCTATCTCAGCCAAGGTCTTGACTGCTTCCTGGAGGAACTCCACCCGGCGCTCTAGGGGTTCAATCAGCACAACAGTTAGATCGGGCCGGGCTAGTGCAATAACGATGCCTGGAAGACCGGCACCTGAGCCAATATCAAAGACTGTGGCTCCTTTGGTGAAAAGGGTGGTTACGGGTAGGCAGTTGAAGATATGGCGTTCCCAGATGCGGTCGGCCTCGCGTGGGCCGACCAAACCACGCTCAATTCCCTGGTTTTTCAGGAACTCAGCGTAGGCGTGGATTCGTTTGTCCTCCGGAAAATACCGAGAGATCAAGGTTTCACGTGAAACTATCTCAGGGTCTTTTCCCTGGTTTGTCTCCAAAAAGCTCTTCTTCCAGTTATTGAGGCTGATTTAAGCGGGATAAATTACGACGAAGCGATTTGGGTCTTCTCCGTCTGATTCGCTGGTTAAGCCTAGGTCTTGGATTGTGTCATGGATGATTTTGCGTTCAAAAGCATTCATTGGCTTCAACTTGATTGAGCCTCCGGTGGTTTTTGCCTCTTCTGCCATCTCTTTGGCTAGGGCTGTTAGCTCTGTGCGGCGGTTGGCTCGGAAGTTATCGATGTCCAACATCAGGCGGCTTCGATCCCCCGTCGATGTCTGTACGGCCAAACGAGTTAGCTCTTGGATAGAGTCCAAAACCTCACCATCGCGGCCGACTAGGTGGCTGAGTTTCCCGCCCACAATTGCTAGGGCAGCTCGGCCATTTTCTACATCGATATCAATATCCCCGTCAAGATCGGCGATGTCCAACAAGGCCTCCAAGTAATCGGCAGCAATGTCGCCCTCTTCTTCTAACTTGGCGGCAGTTTTTGGAGTTTTTAGGTCGCTGTCTTTTGCTGCCTCAGATGAGTCGTCTTTTTTGCTGGTTTTTGATGTGGCTTTCTTTGTGGTTTTTGCTGTGGTTGCTTCGCTCTCTTTAATTGAGCTTTCTTCTACAACTTCTTCGGTTTTCTTCTTAGGCATTGTGCCCCCTTTGTCGGGTTTGAGGTGAATTAATACTAATTGTCTGTATTTCTAATTCTTTTTATGGTTCTCTCTGTTTATTCTCTTTATCGCTTCTTTTGTGGTTTCTGTCGATTACTTCTTTTTCTTCTTTTTATTTTTATTGTTTTTCGGTTGCTGGCGCTGACCTTTAATTTCGTCTTCTATCTGTACGTCACCGCTGGTCTCTTCAACGATTCCATTCTTCTTGTTTCGTTTTTTATGTAACTCTTCATAAGCCGGTGAACCTGGCGTTGGGTTTCTCTTGATTACATAGAACTGTTGTCCCCATGTCCAAAGGTTTGTTGTTGACCAATAGATCAAAACTCCAATTGGAAAGTTAACTCCTGTGATTGCGAAGATAACAGGGAAGGCATACAACATAATTTTTTGCTGCTGCAACATCATATTATTTGATGAGTCCATCTTTGGCATACCTTTGGTCATCAACTGACGTTGAGTGGTAAAGGTTGTCAATGACATAAATGCAATCAAAATAATAGTTACGATTTTTACAGTTGAAATATCTGAGCTTAAAAATGTTTCTGAGATAGGTGCGCCGAAGAACTTAGCTTGAGCGGCGTTAACAACATCTTCTTGAGTGAAGACACCGTGGCTGACTGGAGGGTTTTTACCAATTCCATTTAGAACAGTAAATAGGGCAAAGAAAATTGGTGCTTGGGCAAGGATGGGGAAACAAGATGCCAGTGGATTTGTTTTGTGCTCTTTGTAGAGCTTCATCATCTCTTCGGATTGCTTTTGGCGATCGTCCTTGTATTTCTTTTGAATCTCCTTCATGTGTGGTTGAAGGGCTGTTAGTGCTCGTTGGCTCTTGATCTGTTTTACAAAAAGTGGAATTAAAATAATACGGATAATAATCACAAGACCGATAATGGATAGTGACCAGGTAACACCGCTGCTTGATCCGAAAATTGGAGAGAGAAGATCGTGGATTTTTACAATAACCCAAGTAACCGCTATATATAAGGGTTTTAGGATGCTATCCATTGATTGTTACCTTTTCTTTCTTCTCGTCTAATTTCTCTTTATTTATTTCTTTTTTGTTTAAATCTTCTTTTACTTGAACATAGTCCACGCCGCCGTGTGACCATGGGTTACAGCGAATTAGACGCCACAGCGACATTGCGATTCCTTTTAACCCGTAGTTTTCAATTGCGGTTACCGCGTAGGAAGAACATGATGGGTAGTACTTGCAACGCGGTCCAAACATGGGAGAGATCCATTTTTGGTAAAACTTAATTGGCGCAGTAAGAAGCTTCTTCATTTTTGATTCGCTCTCTCATGAAGTTTTCTTACAAGATGTGCCAGTATGTTTTTTACTTCACTGGCAATATCAATTGTTCGGATTTCTTGTTTGCTTTGCAGGTTAGATTTTTGGTTTTGTGTTTTTTTAGGGTGTTGAGGGTTTTTCAACGCTCTAACAACTACTAGGCTTCCTTCTGGAAGTTGTGAGTAGTTCTCCTGTAAGACATGTCGAACCTGTCGCGCAATTCGATGGCGCGTGACAGAGCCACCCATGGTTTTATTGATGATCAAACCAGCGCGGGCGGGTTGACTTAGGCCAGTTGGATACAAATAACCGACGAAATTAGCCGTTGAATATCGCAGGCCACTCTTCGTTGCGCGGGCAAAATCGCCGCTTTCGGTTAGTCGTGCAGTTTTTGCAAGCACGGATATCGTTTTAAATCTTTATGCAGAAAGCTTTTCGCGGCCTTTGCCACGACGAGCAGAAAGGATTGCGCGGCCTGCGCGTGTAGCCATACGAGCACGGAAACCGTGCTTCTTGGCACGGCGGCGCGTGTTTGGTTGGAAGGTGCGTTTAGTCATTTAAAACTCCTAATAATGAACTTCTACTGCGGGCCAGAAATACGGGGGAAGCGAGGAGGTAACGGTAGAGGTCTGGGGATAAGCCGGTCAAATGGAGCTTTTGGCCTGTGAGCGTC
>JBIIGW010000077.1:0-4828 GCA_044236295.1 Candidatus Planktophila sp. | reverse complement strand
AGCTACAGGCGCCTGTAGTGGGTCGTCAATGCTAAGTCTACCCGCCACTTCCACTAAGGTTTCATTCCATGGCTGAGTTCATTTACACGATGAAGAAGGCGCGTAAAGCGCACGGTGACAAGGTCATCCTTGATGACGTCACGATTATGTTTTATCCCGGCGCCAAGATTGGTGTGGTTGGTCCCAACGGTGCGGGTAAGTCAACGGTTTTGCAGATCATGGCCGGATTGCAGCAACCATCAAATGGTGAGGCATATTTAACTCCTGGCTACACAGTTGGAATCTTGATGCAAGAGCCAGTTCTTAATGAATCAAAAAATGTAATTGATAACGTTAAAGAAGGTGTTGCAGAAACTGTTGCAATGCTTGCGCGCTTTGATGAAATCAGCGCAGAGATGGCAAATCCAGATGCAGACTATGACAAGTTGCTGGCTGAAATGGGCGAGTTGCAAGAACAACTAGATCATCGCAATGCATGGGAACTTGATTCACAGTTAGAGCAGGCGATGGATGCACTTCGTTGCCCTCCGGCAGATTCTGATGTCTCTGTTTTATCCGGTGGTGAAAAGCGCCGCGTTGCACTGTGCAAACTTCTTCTGCAGGCTCCAGATTTGTTGCTCCTTGATGAGCCTACAAACCACTTGGACGCAGAATCTGTTTTGTGGCTAGAACAACACCTTAATAAATATGTAGGAGCTGTTGTGGCCATTACGCACGATAGATATTTCTTGGACAATGTTGCGCAGTGGATTTTGGAGTTAGACCGTGGTCGTGCCTATCCATATGAAGGTAACTACACAACATATCTTGAAACAAAGGCAGCCCGCCTTAAAGTTGAAGGACAAAAAGATGCAAAGCGTGCAAAGCGTTTAACTGAAGAGCTGGAATGGGTTCGTCAAAATGCAAAAGGTCGCCAAGCAAAATCTAAGGCACGTCTTGCAAGATACGAAGAGATGGCATCAGAGGCTGACAAGCTTCGCAAACTAGACTTTGAAGAGATTCAGATTCCACCTGGGCCACGTCTTGGAAATGTTGTTATTGAAGTAAACAATTTAACAAAGGGCTTTGGCGATCGTGTTTTAATCGATGACTTATCTTTTACTTTGCCACGTAACGGAATCGTTGGAATAATCGGTCCAAACGGTGCTGGTAAAACAACTTTGTTTAAAACTTTGATGGGAATGGAACAACCAGATTCTGGAACTGTAAAGATTGGTGAAACGGTAAAGATCTCATATGTGGATCAGAGCCGTGGTGGAATCGATCCTAAGAAGTCTTTGTGGGAAGTTGTCTCTGATGGCCAAGACTTTATTAAGGTCGGCCAAGTAGAAATGCCATCTCGCGCCTATGTCTCTTGTTTTGGTTTTAAAGGTCCAGACCAACAAAAAGCTGCCGGAATTTTATCTGGTGGTGAGCGCAACCGTTTGAACTTGGCACTTACGTTAAAGCAGGGTGGCAATCTTTTACTTCTCGATGAGCCAACAAATGACCTTGATGTTGAAACTTTAGGATCATTAGAAAACGCGCTGTTGGAATTTCCTGGATGCGCCGTTGTGATCTCTCACGATCGTTGGTTTTTGGACCGTGTTGCCACACACATCTTGGCCTATGAAGGAGATGCAAAGTGGTTCTGGTTTGAAGGAAACTTCGAAAGTTATGAAGCAAATAAGATCGACCGATTGGGCGCCGAAGCTTCTCGTCCACATCGCATGACTTATAGAAAACTGACCCGTTAGTAATTGAGCATAGAAAGTTGATCAGAAAATGAAGTATGAATGTAAGCAGTTTGTCCGCTGGGATGATGTTGATGCATTTGGCCATGTAAACAACGCCAAATACTTGGTCTATGCCCAAGAGGCAAGATTTCAGTGGTCCACTGTGCAATTTGATGGCAAAGACGAACCACCATCAATTATTGCAATGGTGGTGGGCCGGGCAGAAGTAGATTTCATCGCACCTATCTACGTTGGTGGACATTTTGTTGATGTAGTCCTTTGGGTGGATTCAATAAGCAACTCCTCATTTGTGATGACATGCGAAATCTTGGATAAAGGCGTATTGGTTGCTCGAGTAAAAAGCGTTCAAGTTGCTGTTTCTTTAGAGACTAAGAAATCACGACCACTAACCGACAACGAGCGCACATTCCTGACTAAGTATCTGGAAAAGTAGTACAAGAGGCGCGTGAGGGCATTTAGCCTTTGCGCTAGTAAAGAAATCTTGCTGCTAGCAGTAGGATTTACTAATGCCTCACCTAGAAGCAAGTGAATCCGAAATTCAACGCAAAGTCGTAAAGACACTTGCTCTCTCACAGGTTTTAAATGGCGTAGGTATTGCAGGAACAATTGCAGCAGGATCTTTGTTAGTTGCATCAATTACTGATTCAGAAACTCTTGCAGGTTTAGCCGGAACAAGTGCGGTTCTAGGGGCTGCAGCCATGGCGCTTCCTTTGGCCAGATTGACTGCAAAAGGTGGACGACGTTTAGCTCTTTCTACTGGCTACACAACAGGTGCCATTGGTTCAATAATCGCAATCACAGGTGGAACTCTCAATAACGTTGTACTGCTTTTGATAGGCGCATTTTTAGTTGGCTCTGCATCTGCGGCCGGTTATCAAGCACGCTTTGCAGCTATCGATCTTGCAACAGATACAACAAGGGCCAAGCAACTCTCCATTGTTGTTTGGGGATCCACAATTGGCGCGGTTTCTGGTCCTAATTTGATGCAACCTTCGGGCAATATCGCAGAAGCATTTGGATTACCCAGATTAGTTGGACCCTACATAGTATCTATGACCACTCTGGCTTTAGCATCACTTGTCATTCTTATTTTCTTAAAACCTGATCCATATTTAGTTGCTCATAGAAATGACTCAGTAGAGACAAAAAAGAAATCAACAAAGGCCGCACTTGCCCACATTCGACAAAATCCCAAGGCTTTATTTTCTATACTCTCCATTGCCTTTGGCCACGTTGCCATGGTCTCTGTAATGGTGATGACACCAGTGCATATGACTCACGTTGATGTAACGCTTTCTGTTATTGGATTAGTCATCAGCGTTCACGTACTTGGAATGTATGTATTTTCACCTGTAGTCGGCGCCCTCAGCGATCGCATTGGCCGAGTGCGAGTAATTCAGATTGGCTTCATCATTTTGCTAGCAGCGGCCCTGATTGCAGGAACAGCTAGAGCAGATGATGCAATCACATTGGGAATTGGGCTTTTCTTATTGGGCTTAGGTTGGTCTTGCACATTAATTGCAGGCTCTGCGTATTTGTCTGAAAGTGTAGATATTCAAACCCGTGCATCTTCACAGGGTGCAAGTGATCTTGTAATGAATCTATCTGGCGCGGGCGGCGGAGCGTTAGCAGGTGTCATTATCGGAACGCTCAGTTATGGATGGCTCTGCTTTATTTCATCTATTCCTATTTCGATTCTTGCCATGTATTCAATCAAAATGAACCGAGTATCACGCAAATCTGCGTAATAAGTATTGTGATGAGCAAAGATGAGTAGCTTTTACGAACAAGCTGGTGGAGATACATTCTTTGCAGATTTAACTTCCCAGTTTTATGCAGTTGTTGCAACTGATCCAATTTTGCGGCCTATGTATCCAGATGAAGACATGAAGGGTGCTGCGCAGAGATTGCAGTGGTTTCTTGCACAGTATTGGGGCGGACCAACAACGTATCAAGAAAATCGGGGCCACCCACGACTTCGAATGCGCCATAGCCAATTTAGAATCAATACTGCAGCAAGAGATGCATGGTTGCGCGCAATGAAAACTGCAGTGGACGGTGTTGAAATTAATGAAGAGCTAAAAGAACAGTTGTGGGACTACCTAGAGATGGCTGCAGATGCCATGGTTAATCAACCAGATTGAGATTGATTTCCAACCTTTAAGATTTCGCCATTACGCAGATACCAAAGCGTGCCTGAACCATCTCTAACAGTGGTTACCCGCAAGCCAACTTTTTCAACAATTCCTTGAACTTCTAGAACATCAACTTTATCGCCAACGCCATATTGATCTTCGATCAACATAAAGATTCCAGATAAAACATCGCGTACAAGTGTCTGTGCGCCAAGACCCAGAGCAACACCCACGATTCCTGCAGATGCAATCAGTGGCCCTAAATCAAATCCAAATTCGCCCAGTGACATTGCAATTGCAAGAATCCAGATTGCAACTTTTAGCGTTGCAGATAGAACTCCACCGATGGTGCTTGCTCGCTCTTTTTGTCGAGCAACAATATTGCGAGGCCCCGGTACTAAATCGGCTGCAGCCAATTTGTTCATTGCTCGTGTAATAGTTCTAGATCCAAAGGCTTGGGCCAAACCGGCTGATACAAGGATGATCAGGACTCGAAGGGGAGTCCCGGCCATCCATTCCAGGAAGCTACGCAAGGAGTCATTCATAATGACGAGACTTTATCCAAACATTTACCAAAATACTGCGATTAAATGCATGCGTGCTCGGGTGTTTTGGTGCAAGATAAACCAATCGGCGCGAGCCACGCGCTAGATCAGGAGCAGTCATGTCGCGTACTTTGGTTTTAAACGCCACTTATGAACCATTAGGTGTTGTTACAGATCGCCGTGCGCTTATTCTTGTTTTAAATCACCGCGCAACAATGGTTGAAGATTCAGGTGATGTGCTCCGTTTTTCTGGTGGCCAAGTCGCACTTCCATCGGTTGTGCGCCTCAATAAATTTGTTCGCATTCCATATCGTCACGCAGTTCCACTTTCCAGGCGTGCAATCTTTGCCCGTGATAACAATCGCTGCGTTTATTGCTCTGCTCCTGCAACATCGATTGACCACGTTATTCC
>JBIIGW010000076.1:0-4836 GCA_044236295.1 Candidatus Planktophila sp. | reverse complement strand
TCGCTTACTTTGCGAGCTTTGGTCTCTACTCAAACAACTAGTAGTGACGTTAAACCCCAAGGTGCGGGCAACTGCGCCTTGGGGTTTAACACTCTAACAAGCAAATCGTTATCAAATTCTCAGATTACATTGATACATTAATTGGGCATTACTAACTAGTAAAACAAACAATCGTCACTAACTAAAAATGGGAGAGAGAAAATGGGAAGCTATAAGTCAGTTGTAGTCTCTGCAGGAAGAGGTGGCTGGGGTGGGCCACTTACAATTACTCCAACAGATGCAAAGCCATATATTTATTCAGTTACCGGTGGTGGAATTCATCCAGTTGCAGCACGTATCGCCGAACTAACAGGCGGAACACCATTTGATGGTTTTAAGAGCAGCGTTCCATTTGATCAGATTGCAGTTGCAGTTATTGACTGTGGTGGAACAGCGCGCGTTGGCGTTTACCCAATGAAGAAAGTACTTACAGTAGATATTCACGCAACTAGCCCAGCTGGTCCATTAGCGATGTTTATTACTCCAGAATTATTTGTTTCAGGTGTAAAGCCTGAGGACATTAAAGAAAAGTAAGCCTGTGTCACAGATCGTTTACTCAACAACTGTCACGGCAGTCGGTGAATTAGTCTCCGACTTTGCCGACCAAGGTGTGCTCGTTTTCTTTGGTGAAGATGCACCAATCGAGCTACATGAGTTTTCGATCATTCATAAACCAGATGTGACGGATCGTGCACCACAAGTTGGTGACACGATCACACTACAAGAAACTGTCTATAACGTCCTTGCTGTTGGAAGCGTCGCTAGCGACAACCTTTTAAATCTTGGCCATTTAGATCTCAAGGCAAACGGGCTATCAGAGCCAGAAATGCCTGGAGATGTAAATGTAGAAGCAGTGTCGCTTCCAAAAGTGAACGTCGGAGATCGCTTAATTGTGACCTCACAAACTAAATAAAGAAAAGAGCAACAGTGTCATACTCAACTCGTTTACGAGAACACGCAAAGAAAATCGGTCGCGATACAAGAATCGCATTAGTAGGAGCCGGGCAAATGGGCCGCGGCTTTGGAAATCAATTAGGACACATGGATGGTATTTCACTCTCTGTAGTCATCGACATTGATCCAGAGCGCATCAAATTGGTCTATGCCGACTTAGGTATTACCGATATCGTCTTTAGTGATGATGTAGCCGTTCTTTCCAAAGCTATTCTTGATGGAAAGCACACAGGCACTGCAAACTCAGAAATCGTTGCCCAACTTCCAGTAGATGTTGTCATCGAAGGAACAGGAATTCCAGAGATCGGTGCACGTATTACACACTCTTCTCTTATGGCTAAAAAAGATGTTGCAGTACTTAACGTGGAGATGGACGTAACTATTGGGCCACTTCTTCACAAGATCGCACAAGATAACGGCGTTATCTACGCCGTGTGCCACGGTGATGAGCCGGTTGAGGCAAAGGTTTTGGTCGACTACGCGCGTGATCTTAATTTCGAAATCGTTGCAGCAGGCAAGGGTAAGAACAATCCATTTGAGCCTTTGAGCACGCCAGATACTGTCAGAGAGACTGCAACAAAAAAGAAGATGAACCCAAAGATGCTCTGTTCATTTACTGATGGATCAAAGACAATGACAGAGATGGTGGCACTTGCCAACACAACAGGTCTGCAGCTTTCAAAGCGTGGAATGTATGGTCCAGCATCTTCTGTAAAGACTCTGCAAAATACTTTTGCACTTCAAGCAGATGGCGGCGTACTAGATCGCCCGGGTGTTGTTGATTACTGCACAGGCGATGTTGCACCTGGAGTATTCGTTGTTGTTCGACACAACGATCCATACATCTCACACGAGATGACATATCTTTCTATGGGCCCAGGGCCTTACTTTGCTTTGTATCGCCCTTACCACTTAGCTTCAGTTGAAGCACCCATTACTGTCTACCGAGCAATTTTAGATCGTGAATCTTCTTTGTTTGCACCACATCTAAATGCAGAGGTTGTGTGCATGACTAAGAAAGATCTTGCACCAGGTGATGTAATCGATGGCATCGGTGGCTTTACGGTGCGTGGCTATGCCGATAACGCACTCGATGCAAAGCGCGACAACCTTGTTCCTATTGGTTTAGTTGCAGGGGCAAAGATCATTAAGCCAATTGCAGTAGGAGAACTACTTACATATGATCACGTGGAGTTAAACGCTGATTCACTGATTGTAAAACTTCGCAAACAACAAGATGACTTAGGTTTAACTTACGCTTCTTGATTCTTATCCTTTGGGTTTAACCCAAGCTCTTCTAAAAAGGCCCGCTGACGTTTTGTTAGCGGGTCTTTTGTTTTCTCATCTCTGACTTTTTTAGGATCTGGCCGAAGCGTTGGATGAAGTCCTAACTGACGGCGCTTTTCTTCCTGTAGTTCGGTAAATATGCCGCTATTGCGTTCGCGCCTAGCGTGATGCTTTGCAATGATCTCAGCGGCCTTTTCAACTGGATCCTTTTTTTTGCGTCGAGGCAACATGTGGGCAAGCATGACACAATTGCCGACATGAAGTCAGGTATCAAGGCCGCGCTAGTGGTACTAGCTGCCGGTTCTGCAACCCGATTTGGCCACACAACAAACAAGGTCTGGCTTCCGCTCAGTGGGCGCCGAATTATTTCCCGTTCTCTGACCAATGCCGCAAAAAACTTTAAGCAAGCTCGCATTGTTTTAGTGATTAATCCCGACGATGAAGCGCTAGCTCAAGAAGTTATTAAGCGTGAAATGGCCGGCTTAAAGATTGAAGTTGTCTATGGCGGTGCAACACGTCATGAGAGCGAACATAATGCGCTTGTTTATTTGGCTCCTGCGATTCACTCAGGAGAAGTTGAGGTTGTTCTCATTCACGACGGTGCCAGACCACTTGCAACACCGGCGCTCTTTGTTGAGATCGCAGATGCAGCGCATCGTCACGGTGGTGCAATTCCAACAATTGCAGTTAGTCCTCGCGAAATGGATATGGTTCGAAGCGATACAGTTGTACGCGTACAAACACCGCAGGGCTTTACCGCACCAGAACTTCTAGAGGCTTACACAAAAGCTGCAGCAGATGGTTTTAACGGTACAGATACTGCCGCTTGTATGGAAAAGTATTTTCCCAACATTGTCACTGTTGCCATCACAGCAGATGCTTCTAATGTGAAGATTACTTATCCGCAGGATTTAGCAATTGCAGAGCACGTACTAGCAAAAAGGGGGTACAAAGATTGAGTAGAGAAACTCTAGAAGCCGAACTCAACTGTGCTCACTGCCATCAAGAAACTCTGCACGAGCTTGTCTATGCAGGTCGCTTGCTTGTTTCAACAACATGTTCTGTTTGCAACACTCGCGTAGAACACGAAACAAATGATCTTTGGGATATCTACTTAAAGGATCTGCCTCATCGCATTGCAACAAAGCCAATCCGTATGTGGCGCAGTTTCAGACGTTCCCCTAGCAAGTCTTTTTGGGCCCTGCCAAAAGCAACTTTTGGTAAGCCATTTAAAATGCTAAAAGAGTATAGAAACCTAAAGAAGAAATCTGATTAGTTTTATTTAATAGCTACAGTTTGTTGCCAGTGAACAAAAGACTCCATCAAAGTAATCTCGGCTAAAGAATTAACTCGAAGGCTTTCTGGGTCTGCATCAACTGTGGAGATCTTTGCTTCAGCCTTTAGCGGGACAAACCAGGTGCTGGCATCGCCCCCAAAATCTATGGCAGAAAAGCGCATTACCTCAGGTGTTGAAACACGCTGCATGGATGTGCGATCAATTGTTCGTTCAATTGTTGCATCGATGTTTACAGCTTTGAGCGTTTCAGTAAATTCAGATACTGGGCGCACGGCATCAACATCTCCGATTAACGCCTCTATCGCTCTGTGAAATTGAGTTGTTCTTGTTAGCGGGCGCTGCGAATCATGAATTGCCACAAGATCACAAGGAGTTGAAGCTTTAATCGCAGCAGCAAGTGAGGCTGGATCGTTGGGATTGCAGATTAAAACTTCACAATCTAAGCCGGCAACCTGGCCCTTGTTTTCCACGGCAATTGCTAGCTGAGTTTTGATTCCAGTTTCAATCGAAAAAGCACGTGCAACGTTAAAAGAGGTATGAAGAATTGTTTTGTTACTGAGTATTTCAAAAGCAATTGGCGAAGTTACCGCCACAATCACCTTGAGCGAAGGTGTGCTCACTTGTTAAGAAGCGAGAACCTCGTCAAGGATTACAGCAGCCTTTAATTCATCGGTGCGCTCTGCGAGTGCAAGCTCTGAAACTAGGATCTGCTTTGCCTTGGCAAGCATGCGCTTTTCTCCAGCTGAAAGACCGCGGTCAAGATCGCGGCGGTATAGATCGCGTACAACTTCGGCGACTTTAATAACATCACCTGATGCAAGCTTTTCAAGATTTGCTTTGTAGCGGCGTGACCAGTTGGTTGGCTCTTCTGTATATGGCTGGCGAAGTACGCTAAATACTCGATCTAGCCCGGCAGAGTCGACAACATCGCGGACTCCAACAAGATCAACATTTTCTGCAGGAACGCGAACTGTTAGATCTCCCTGAGCAACCTTTAACACTAGGTAGGTCTTTTCCTCACCCTTAATCACACGAGTTTCGATTGCTTCGATTAATGCTGCTCCGTGATGTGGGTAAACAACGGTTTCGCCGACCTTAAATGTCATGTGATGCCCTTCGCTAGAGGGTCAATTCTACCAGTATTCCCAGCATCAGAAAACCCAGAATAAGTAGCGTGAAATACTGCTTATTTGATGTGAGACAATTGGAATATGTCGGCTCACAAACGCGCACTTTCTATTTTTGCAATATTTACAGTA
>JBIIGW010000074.1:0-4860 GCA_044236295.1 Candidatus Planktophila sp. | reverse complement strand
CCAGATAGCGCCGTGTGGCAGGTTCACGGAAGCATCGCAACATTAGTTGGGGGAGTGCGTGCATTATTACTACAGGCCGCACACCCAGCACCCTTATCTGGAGTGGCAGAACATTCACGATATGAAACCGATCCCTTAGGCAGACTTGCAGGAACTACCAGATGGTTGACTGTGACAACATTTGCATCCACTGAAGTAATTGAAAAAGAAGCGGCGCGAGTCAATGCAATGCATGAGCGCGTCAAGGGAGAGTTTGAAGATAAGAATAATCAAGTAAAAAACTATCAAGCAAAGGATCCTCGATTTTTACTATGGGTGCACTGTGCATTTACTGACTCATTTTTGAAGGCACATCTTGCGCTCGGTTATCCAATAGACAAAGGCGCCGATGTATATGTAAGTGAATGGAGTAAGAGCGCGATTCCTTTGGGGCTGGTGACTGCGCCACAAACTGTTGCTGAGTTAGAAGCCACCCTTGATGATTTTAGGGATAACGATCTTCGCCACGCGGATCGGACGGAAGAAGTTGTCAATTTTATTTTGAATCCACCATTTGATGGTGCTGGCAAATACTTCTATAAATTAATAGCAAATGCTGCGATAGCAACCTTGGATCCCAGAGAGCTCTCACTTTTAGGCTTAAAGAAAAAATCAAAAATCTGGTTAAGGATATCTCGAGTGGGATTAGATATCTTTTTAGCAATATTGGGTTCTGAACCACCTGCAATGGCTGCGGCGAAAGTACGTATTAATCGTTTAAGTTAGTTGCTCTCTAATTTATAGCCAAGGCCACGAATAGTTTGAATCAAAACTGGATTGGCAGGATCTGCCTCTATCTTTGATCGCAGACGCTTGATGTGAACATCTAGAGTTTTTGTATCTCCGTAGTAGTCCCCACCCCAAATACGGTCAATCAACTGAGAGCGAGTTAATACTCGACCAGAGTTGCGCATCAAAAACTCAAGTAGTTCAAACTCTTTAAGAGGAAGTGTGATCAGATTTCCATTGACTGTTACTTGGTGCTTTCCGATATCTAACCGAATTCCAGCAACGCTATGAATGCCATGTTCTGTTGCAACATCTTCGCCAGATCCACGCCTTAATACAGCTTTAATTCGGGCAATTAGCTCGCGAGATGAATATGGCTTTGTTACATAGTCATCTGCGCCTAACTCTAAGCCAACTACCTTGTCGATTTCAGAGTCCTTGGCTGTGAGCATAATAATCGGAACTTGTGAAGTAGTTCTAATTGTTTTACACACTTCAACACCTGAAACCTCTGGAATCATCAAATCAAGCAAGATGAGATCTGCGCCATTTTCATTAAACTGCTTAATCGCATCTGTGCCTGTTGCAGCAACAGCAACTTCATATCCTTCTTTACCCAAGAGAAATGACAACGCTTCAGAAAAAGATGATTCATCTTCAACGATCAAAATCTTTGTCACTACATAGCCTCCTCAGATTTAGAAAAAATCGGCAGTTTCAAAGAAAACGTACTTCCAACATCTTCCACACTCCACACACTTACTTCGCCACCATGCTTGGTGGCAACATGTTTAACAATAGACAATCCAAGCCCTGTTCCTCCACTTTCTCGAGATCGGGCGGGATCAACTCTGTAGAAACGCTCAAAAATTCTCTCTTTTTCATTTTCTGGAATGCCAATTCCTTGGTCGGTAATTGAAATCGTGATAATTCCATCTTTTACAATAGATGAAACCGTAACTTGCGTTCCTTCAGGTGAGTAGTTAACGGCATTTTCAACCAGATTTTGTATAGCCATAATCAGTTGATCACGATCTCCAAGGACAACTCCATTGGCTATATCGCCCGTAGATATCTTGATCTTGCGGTTATCTGCCCCGACTTGGCTTTGATCTATTGCTTCGCTGACTAGATCTTGAACATTTAACTCAGAAGGCACAGATAAAGGATCTGAATCCTGTAAACGTGAGAGATTGATAATCTCTTGAACTAGATCTGTTAACCGTTTAGATTCAATCTGCATTCTTGTTGCAAACTTTGTAACTGCTTCCGGATCATCTTTTGCACCCAGTACTGCCTCGCTTAGTAGTAACAGCGCACCAATAGGTGTTTTTAACTCATGTGAAACATTTGCAACAAAATCTCTTCGCACATCTTGAATTCTCTGTGCTTGACTTTCATCTGATAGCAAAACAAGTACCAGCTGTTCCTTAATCAATGGGATTACATTGACCGTTAACTCATGCCGGCCCTCACCGATGGGGCCACGCGGAACTTCAATATTCCCTGTTTGTTTTATGTTTGTTCTTCTGACCACTCGAATAATTGCGAGCAATTCCTGACTCTGAATGAGCCCATCACGCAAAATTCCTATGTGATCTATGTTTTCACTGGCAAAGACAATTACCTCACCCGGTGCCAGGACCAGGGCGTTTTGGTCTAGTTGACCCAGGGCCTCAAGCAGGACGGGAGGCAGTGCGTTGGGCTCTAAAACCGGTGATTCCTTGCGGAAAAGCCTCATATGGCGATCCTATAGCCCCCTTCAAGCAAGGCCCCTTAGTTTGCCTTTTGTTCACCTGATCATCTGCATTTATTCACCACTATCGCGTACCTTTAGCCCATGGCACTTATTAGATCAGTCTTCCAAGATGAACTAGATAGCGTCTCGCAGTCACTGGTTGATCTATGCGAGAAAGTCTCGGGCACAATTCAAAAAGCGACGCAATCAATTTTGACATCCGACTTGAAGTTGGCCGAAGAGATCATTGCATCAGATGTAACCATCGATGATTTCCAACATGACCTAGATGCCCGAATCATCGACATCGTGGCTCGTCAGCAACCAGTGGCCTCAGATCTGCGAGCGCTCGCTACAGCGCTGCGTATGAGCGCTGATCTAGAGCGTATGGGGGATATGGCACACCACGTTGCAAAAATCACCAGACTTCGCCACCCAGAGTCTGCAATTCCTGCCGAGCTACATCCAATTTTTGATGCACTAGGCAAGGCGGCAGAAAAGATTGCCAAGAAGACTGCTCTAGTTATCGGCACTCGAGATACAGACATGGCCCTTGAAATCGAAAGAGATGATGATGAGATCGACGATCTTCATCGCCAACTTATCTCAGCACTGGTTGCACCAAATTGGAAGCATGGGGTTGAGACGGCCGTAGATTTAACGCTGCTCGGCCGCTACTACGAGCGCTACGCCGATCACGCGGTTTCGGTTTCACGTCGCGTTTACTTCTTAGTCACCGGTAAATTCGCTTAATTCGGGCTTAATCGAGCCGGGTTCGACCTGGTAAATCAAGATTAAGTAGCCCTTTATCTCACCCCTGATAGGGTGAGGATTAGTTGAATTTTGCTTCTTTTTCGGCGGAAAATAACCCCATGAAGAACTTTGAGGCTGCCCCGCCAGAGCCAAGTATCTCAAGAAGTCTTAAGCCAAGTCTTCCGGCCAACTTCATTTCAAGGCCTCATTTGTTTAATCTTTTCGAAAAAAATGTTCCTGGAGTAACCGTTGTTGTAGCACCAGCCGGATATGGAAAAACTTCTTTAGTTTCTGAATGGGCCCAAAGCACAGATCGTCCAACAATTTGGCTTTTAATGGATCCTAGAGATTCCATCCAAAGTTTTTTTGAGCAGATAGCATTTTCAATTCGCCAAGCTATTCCAGAATTCCAGTTTGATCCTGATTCTCATATATCAAAGGATCCACAAGTTCATATGAGGGAACTCATCGATGCTGCCCGATCAGTCAAGCATGCCATTAATTTTGTGATCGATAAAGGAACTATTGATAATCCTGAAATTTCTAAATTTGGCCAAGAATTAATAGACAATCTCCCGGAAAATTCTCACTTAGTCTTAATTCGCAGACAAACGCCTGAGTATTCACTTAACCGTTATGCAAGTTTAGGAAACTACAGCCTGATCAATGCAGTAGACCTCAAGCTTTCAGATAGCGAAGTTGCGGCAGTTGCAAAAATAAATGATGTTGACGTTGAAGATTCTAAAAACCGAGCACTTATTGAAAAATGTGATGGGTGGCCAGCCGCGGTACAGCTTTTAACTAGATCGATTGCTAGATCGCAGATTTCAAATTTTGAACAGATGGATAAGAGTGATCCTCTCATTGCCCTAACTCAAGAAGTATTCAAAAACCTCAATCAAGACGAGCAATCTATTTTAACTAGGCTGAGTCTGGTGCAAAGTTTTGATATGGAAACTGCATCAATTATTCTTGGCCAAGATTTTTCTGAATCAGATATGAACAAACTTGCCTCAGATGGAATTTTTCTATCTGTTACTTCAGGTAGTAATCGAATCTTCAAGCTAAACAAGCTAACTCGTCAAGTGATCTCCGAAATGAACAACATAAAAATCTCTGACTCAGAGGAAATTCATTCTCGCTTAGCTACATATTTCCTAGAAAAATCTCAGCCAAGTGTGGCTATTGAACACATGTATCTATCTAAAAACTTTGAAAAGCTACAAGAAGTCCTAAAAACCAGCATTCGAGAGATGGCAATTGCCGGTCGAGGGGATTTGCTTATTAAGTGGTCTGATTACATTTCTGATCCAACGGCGCACCTTGGGGTAATGAGAAAAACGATTAAAATAATTGGGCATTTAGTCAATTCTGAGTTTGAAGTCGCAGAGGCGATGGCCACAGAACTTGATTACATTGGGCAACAAGATAAAAATTTAGTGTTTTTACACCAACTCTCAGCAATGATCTTGGCTCATATCTATTTTACCCGCGGACAATTTAAACGCTCGCTCACGAAAATAGATGAAGCTTTAAATTTTGAGAATCCCATTGAAACGATAGAAGCAACGGATAAAATCGCATTACTAAGAGTTAAGGCC